>JAESSU010000114.1 GCA_016763955.1 Phycisphaeraceae bacterium
CGGTCATGGGGGTTATTGTTTTCGGATGGCGCAATACATCGTACAGCGGGCCAGCGCGGTACGGTAAATCAAAGGTGTCTTGGCGGAGGTCGTTGGCTTTTATGGCGTGATCTGAAACCAGAGAAAGCCTTGGTGCTTCCAAAAGAGTTTTTTGAATGCTGGTGTAATAATCATGTTCCATAAGGCGATGATAGGAGGACGATGCAAAGGTTGCAACTCTGGTGTTTCTCACCCCTCCCCTTCCGTGTCCAAAAGAACAGGCAAGCTGCCTGTCGCCTATAGCTCAATAGTCTTATAGATGCATTAATGAAGCATAATTCCCTCATAGGAATTGACATTCCAAGATTACTACTTTAGGATGCTGTTAGATGCAGAATGTATTTTTTAAGTTAGTCTTTCAAGAATTGAAGGTATTTGTTATGAAAATCAACAACGGCGCAAGTACCGTAGACACTCAAGACCAAAGTCTCAACGACGGGGTATACCGTCAGCCGTACGGCGTAGACTTTTCAAATTCAGCCATAAACCCAGTCATAAACCCAGCCATAAATTCAGGAGCCGAAACGATTGCACGCCGCTTTGCCAGCGAAGTGGATGTTGTCGTCTTTGATGATAGGCCCCAAGTGGCGAAACTGCGGGCTCAAGTTGTACCGTTCAAGGCCCTTTATAATGTTGAGCGGAGGGAACGGTATTTCCCCAGATCTGGCGTGCAACGATTTCAAATAAACCCCCGACATCACGCCCCAGAAGCAATTTGCAAGGGATATTTATAATGGAAATCAGCACCAGCACCAAAACCACCTCCAGAAGCATTTACACGAAGTACCAAAACCTTTCAGACCGTGCGAAAAGCGGGACAATAAATAGCAAGAGCCTTATTGAACAATATCGGGGTGTCGCCAAAGAAGGGCGTGGTTATGGTTTTGTAAATGTGCTGTTAAACTTTGCCGACACCCCTCCTATTCAACTTACCGATGAGGTCGCGAGAATTTTCGAAGAACCCGAAAAAAACAAGCTCTTAATAAAAAAAATATATGCGGATGCCATGAAAAAATATGGCACGAAGAATTCACGTCATGAGCCTAGAGATCAACGCTTATATACATTCGAAGAGGCTGCGGCGATACATGATGGAAAGCGCAGACTTGTATTAGCTCCTTCAAAGTTTTCAGCAGACCAAAGAGATGATTACCTAAAATTGGGTCAACAAGATATGAAGGAAATCCGAAGCCAGTTTAATGCAAATGCATCAAGTCAACTCAGAGATTACGCCAGCAAGCATAAGGCGCAATGGTCTTTAGCCGCCAATGAGCTTGGCATCAGCATTGGCGGTTGGCAATATAGTCACGCGTTCAGCCAACAACCCGATGATGCCAGTTCGGATATCAGCGTTGGATCGCCCAATTCCAAGGCGGAGAAAATTTTCCGCCATATTGCAAGTGCTACAGACATAAAAGCATTCGACACCAAAATGGCCCCCGCTCTCAAATTGATGGAGGCTGCCGTGAAGCAGAAAGTTCTTGCCGTAATTGATCGTAAGGCCGCACAATTTAAGGAATTTTCACCGAAGGAATCGGTTTTATCCGCAGCGGGTATTACACATCAAGATATGGTGACGGAATCAATCACCCGCAACAGGGACGGGCAGTACATTTCAAGATATGACAGCAAAAGAGGGGACGCCGTTGCCTCCATAATTAACGAAAACCAAGCCGTCCGCGCAATATATGATGCCAAGTGGGCCGCGTTTCCCGTCAATAGCTATTTTTAAATATCAATTCAGTCATGACATGGGGAACGCCCCTTAGCCAACAACATGGGGGACGCCCCCTTAGCCAACAACATGTGACGTCTTGGCGGCGGACTTGATTGCCCTTGGTTCAAATTTTCGCAAGACCTACCTCAAAATAACACCCAACACTATTTTAATTTACACAATAACAACTTAAAGATTGATTTCGTTTTGATTTAAATCTATAGGTGGTGTTCTATTTTAGTTTTTAAATCAAAGCAAGAAGGGAAGAAACCATGATTACATGGATAGGGACAAGCGTAGGCGACACACATACAGGATCACTATTTGATGCCAATTACATGCAAGGTATGGGTGGGGCCGATTACCTTACCGGAGGTTATCTAGCGGACCAAATTTATGGCGGAGCTGGCAATGACATTCTCGCAGGTGGAGGTGGAAATGACAATATCCAAGGCGGTGCAGGAAATGACTTCATAAATGGGGGATTTGGCAACGACACACTTGTTGGCGGAACTGGAAGAGATACAATTTCCGGTGGCTATGGCAACGATGTAATCTTTGGCGGCGCAGGTAATGACCAAATTTCTGGCAACCAAGGGGATGATAACATCTCCGGTGGTGATGGAAATGATTTCATATTGGGTGGTGATGGAGCAGATGTAATCCTCGGCGGCAGCGGACAAGACTCATTGTATGGTGACGCTGGGAATGATGGAATCGACGGCGGTACCGGGGATGATTTCATCAGCGGCGGAGCTGGTAACGATGTGTTAGTGGGCGGCTCTGGCAACGATACACTGTATGGCGGTCTTGGAGACGATAAATTGTTTGGCGGCATTGGAATCGACTACCTTCACGGAGGAGATGGAAGTGACACCCTGTTCTCTTACGCAGGCGGCGAAAACTGGTTGTACGGCGATGCTGGAAGCGATAGTTTCTACGTTAATGACACAAGTCAGACTCACGTGTCTGACAGCGGCGGTCTTACGGATACGATCGTGTTTTCTACCGTAAAAAATATCGATCTGCATTTCCAGGCTTCTGGAAATATTTGGTCGTATATACGACTGCGGATGCTGCTGATGCCGTTATTAATACGGGCACATATATCACCGACTTTTTCCTTGGTACCAGTGGCATTGAATGGCTTGTTGGTTCTGACGGTATAGGTTGGCAACTTGCTTGATCCTTAACCTTGCAGACTTGACAAGAAGCAACAGGGAAGGGCCATGCCCTTCCCGACTTTGCACATAACCTTTCATATCATTAAGGCCCAACCTGCATGCAGCCGTTTCCATGCGCCCTGTGCCCACATTTTATCGCCTCATAATTTTTAGTTTGGGGATTAACGCGCGGGTGATGGCGAGCCGCAGTGTTGAAACGTCGATATCGTTTATGTCACCCACGAAACAGTATTTTTGTGAATCACTTTAACTGTCCGTAAAGCTGTCGTTGGAGCAATTTTCTCAACAGTTGAAGGGAATGCCCATGCTTCACCATGACTCTTGTGGTATAGCCGATATAACACTCGCACTGTTCCAGCCCACCATAGGACAGCAAGAAGCATCTTTAACAATTTTAGGGATGCGTTCTTGTCCCCAAGGCTTGATGCCAATTATTGGTTTTTCAAGGCGTTGCGCTTCTGAAATTTCATATTCAATCCATTCACTGTGGGCTGCATACATTCCGCCTAAGATTAGGACAACCTGGCTCGGATTTATTTGTCGCGTCATCCCTTCTGACAAGCCTTTCGAGGATTTATCTGGCAAGGCATTATCCGAAGGGACACTACAGTTCTTCCAATCAAAATTCGCGGCATTGTCAAGCCACGACACCAATGTCTCATAGTGTGAATTATACCTCCAGGCATGACTCATAAAGATCATTCTACTTTTTAAAGCTGGCATTTTGCCTCCAAATATTTTTATGAAATGTTGTTGTTATGAAACTCAAGCAATGCAGTCTTGTTGCTCTCAAATGTCTCATGCTCCCATTGAGCTGTTGATCGCTCTAGGAATTTTTCTTCGAATTCATCTGCCTGTTGAATTTTTCCTGCGGCAAATAAACAATTCGCCAATGTCGCAAAAATCCACTTTTGATCTGAACGTTGGTCAAAATCTGGGCTGTCTATAACGTCTAAAAGCATGCTCGATACACTTGAACGAATCTTGCTAGCCGTCATTCGGTCAAATTGTGCCTCATCTTTATCGTCTTGCAATTGGCTACGAGCTTCGATACACAGTGCGGCATTTTCACCATTATAGTAATCTCGCCTTAGCTCAAATCCTCGCTCATAAAATGTTATTGCACGATCTAGAGCTCCTAGATCTTGCGTTGCTTTCCACATATTCTTGTAAATTGCCCCAGCAATACCAAGAGTTTCCGGGTCATTTGAAGTCTCAGGCGAAAGCCTCGCAATAATTGCAGACGCATCACTAAGGGCTAATAGCTTTGAAGGATGTTCGGATTTATATGTGTGAAGAGCATATTGTTGAGTTAGGTAATCATGGTCAGGATTGAATTCCAAGGCCGTTTGAAATTCCCGAGCTGCATCAATATGGTTTGAATCTTTTGCCGCTGCTTCCGCATTTGAAAGGTGCGCAGAAAAAGATTCTTGTATTTCCTCAGCATCATCTAATAGATCATTAAACTCTTGGTCAGAAAGAGATGGCTTCTGCAAAGCTGGGATGAAGGTATAAACAGGACTATCAGGTGTGGGGTTGTCGAGTGTATCCTTAATAAGATTCCTTAAATCACGGCTCGCCCGTCTTGCCTCTCGACTTCCAATATCTTCGCCCAGATGTTTGTAATTAAAAATA
>JAESSU010000115.1 GCA_016763955.1 Phycisphaeraceae bacterium
ACTCAAAAAACCGGCAACACAGTATTTTGCACGCCCTATTTTTGACTTGCGGTCAATCTCGTGTCGACACGACACGGCTCGCCAAGACAATTCACAGGACATGCGTTTGCCCTGTCTTATCACAATGGATTACGACGGCATTTAAACGGGCATTGCAATTAAATCATCTTGTGTGATCGGTTGCTCTAGGCGTGAACCGGGGATGGCTTTTTCTAATGTGTAATCCCCCACAGCCGTTCGCCGTAAAGAAGCACAGTGTCCGCCGGTGTTGAGCAATTTACCCAAGTCCCGGGCAATGCTACGGATATAGGTGCCCTTACCGCAGTTAATTTTTAAGTCTGCAAAAGGCCATTGATAAGCCGACAATTCAATACTATGCACGGTGACTGTTCGCGGGTCGATTTCGACGATTTCACCTTTGCGAGCTAATTTATAGGCTCGCTGTCCATTGATATGGATCGCACAGTAGGCTGGTGGAATTTGCTCAATGTTGCCAGTGAGTTGTTTTAGTGCTTGGGTGATTTGTTCGGGGGAAGGAAGCGTTTGAACTGTGACTTCTTCGCGGGTTCCTTCTAGGTCATCGGTCTGAGTGAATGCCGATAAGTCCACGCGCGTTTCATAGACTTTATGTTGAATCATAAGACTGTCTACTAGCTTCGTAGCCTTACCCAGACAGCAGACCACGATGCCTGTCGCTAAGGGGTCAAGTGTTCCTGCATGACCTGCTTTACAACGATCTGTTGCGTTACGGATACGACGGATGACATCCATCGAACTCCAACCGATGGGTTTATCAACGACCAGCAGGCCGTTGAGATTAGAATGCGAATAAGGTTTGCGTCCCATGATGAATCCGTGAGCAGATGCGCAAGCTGTCAACATGCGACTATTAATTCTTGTGATTGAAAAAAATCAGGAGACCGGTTGTTCGATCTGAAGGACTTGGTCTTCAGCATGATAACTCGAGCGTACCATGGGGCCGGACTCGACATGGCGGATTCCTAGTGCTTCACCTTTGATTTTGTAATTAACAAACTGTGAAGGATCAACCCAACGATTCACCGGCAGGTGATTGCGTGTGGGCTGAAGGTACTGACCAATGGTGAGAATGTCACAACAGCCATGATCAGCCTGGGTATATTTGATTAAGTCTCGCATGAGTTCATCAATTTCATCATCTGCTTCACCGATGCCGACCATGATGCCTGTCTTGGTGTTGAGATTTTGTTCTTTGGCTCGGCGAAGCAGTTCCAAGGAACGCTCATACTTGGCCTGAGGGCGAACCGCCGAGTACAGCCGCTTGACGGTTTCCATATTGTGATTGAGGATTTCTGGCCTCTGGGCCAAGATCACATCCAGCGCATCCCAGTTACCACACAGGTCTGGGATAAGGACTTCGATGGAGGTCCCTGGAGAATTTTTTCGGATTTCTTGAATGGTTTGAGCCCATATTTCTGCGCCCCCGTCATCAAGTTCATCACGGTTTACGGAGGTGATGACGATGTGCTTAAGACGCATTAGGGCCGCTGCTTCACCGACACGACGCGGCTCGTCGGTGTCCAAAAAAGGCGGTCGGCCGGTCTTAATGTGACAAAAACCGCAAGACCGGGTGCAGATATCGCCTAGGATCATAATGGTGGCTGTCCCACGCGCCCAGCATTCACCCATATTCGGGCATTTTGCGGACTCACAGACGGTATGCAGACTATGTTTATCGACAATTTGCCGAAGATCGTGATAGCCATCACCGCCGGGCAGTTTCATTTTCAACCACTTGGGCTTGCCTTTACGGACAAATTCATGGTCTTTATTATCGAGAATTTGGTCACTGAGTGAAATCATAAGACAAGTAGTTTAGCAGGAAAAGGAAGCAAAAGACAGGGTGTTGACTATTCAAAATTCGGTTTTTAATTTTACTTCGAGTCATCCCTTTTGACATCACTTTGTCTGTTTGAGGCTTTCAATAAACGAGGCTGGTTTTCGATGGTCTGGTTTTATCATCTCCAAAATTCAAAATCCAAAATCCAAAATATCACCTCCGCGCTTGACCAAAACCGCTCTGGGTTCGATACTTGGCATTCCTTCCGCTCTTATGGAGTTCACGCTTATGAAGATAAATCAATGTCCCGGTTTGATACTAGTCTGCGGCCTGATCACCCTCTGTGGTTGTAGCAACAGTCAAACGACTACCGCTCAAGCCCAACAGACAGCGATGGAGCAAAACCAAACGCCGTCTAAACCCGGACTCATCGGAGGCACGCTTCGTGGAACCGGGAAAGTCATCGGTTCAACATTCAACGCAACAGATCGTCTGCTTCGTGGGACGGTATCCCTTATCCCCTTTGTCGATATTCGCAAAGCAAAAGACTCACAAGACCCACAACAGACCCCGAGTTTTCGTGATGACTTTCCCATTGCAGCCACGGACTTGGTGCGCATGGGACTCAAGGTTCATTGGGCCAGTAATCTGGATGTCCCCAAAACAGAAACGATCAGTCAGTGGGCCTTACTTGAAGGCGGCTACCTGATCACCATAGAAACGCCGAGCAATTTATTCACACTCATCAATCTCCGTGATGGGAGTATTGTCTGGCGGCAGATTCATGGGCAGAACACCGACAAGTTTTTCCAGCCCTTTCGCTATGGCGACCGAATCTGTGTTAACAGCGAAACGGACCTCCTTAAGATCGACCTTAGAACCGGCCTAGCGTTGGAGATATCCCAACTCAAATCCGTGGTCCGCAACACGCCAGCTCATGTCAAAAACTTTGCCATCTTCGGCGGACTCAACGGACGCATCTTTGCTCACGATTTAAATACCGGTTTCTCCAAGTGGAACTATCAGATGCAAGCAGGCATCACCGCCAAGCCCACAGCCTCGGCAACTGATGTTTTAATTAGTGATAGTAGTGGTGTGTACATCTTGCTTGATGCCATGACCGGCGAACCGAGATGGAAAGGGCGAGCTTTCCGCCAGATTTCAGCGTCAAGCTCCATCTCGTTGAAGGAAAGTATGGTTCTTATCCCAAGTGAAGACCAAACGCTTTATGCTCTGGATATGGAAATTGGCAATGACATTTGGCAATTCCATGCAAAACGTGCATTAACATCTAAACCCATTATTCTCGGCAACATGATCCTCATGCCAGTCACCGGCGACGGACTTTATGCCCTGAACCTTAAGACTGGTAAGCCCATCTGGAACACCTCACAAGTTCTATCAGCGTTCGACAGTGATGACGATTTTCTCTACTGCTACCAAAAAAATAGCCTCTGGGTTCTCGACAAATCTTCTGGCAAAACAATCAGCCAAACCCCAACAGACAACATCAAAGACATCATGGCACTGAGCAACGGCCAGTTTCTAGTCATGACTCAAACCGGTCGCCTACTTAAGCTCCAACGCTAACCGCACCACCACACAAAGCAACATCAATACCAACCCGCGCTAGCACAGGCCGGTGTGCTATCTTCAAATACGACAAACAGTCTCTGTCTTAAATCCCTGTTTATTAACTGAATTACAGGGAATTTTACAAAACAAGGAAATCATCAGCTGTTAACCGCTAGCTTTCGACGACGCGTGTTCAGGGCTACAATTCAGGGAACTTCCGGATGTTCCTTATTGTTGGTGCCTTGGCATTGCTGGAGTTAGGGAGATCACCTTTCATTCTGTCAAACCCGTTTTACACGCTGCTTTATCTCCTATTCGATCTGTTCACCACACGGCGGGATGCGCACGATTCAGTTCCTTTGGCAGAGCCCCCCAATCACAGCCCCTTTGTTTTAGGCCGTCCCGGGCTTCGCACTGTCGACTCAAGACCAAACTGAGCAACGACCTGATTCACCCACTGCGTTGAGCCATAAGGTCGACACCGATTCGCCGCGATTCGTAGTGCTGCTAATTCATCTTCATTTAAGGGTGTGTTCACCGTGCGTAGCCAGCTGCGCGGCCGACCACTACCATCTACTACTAACGTCTGCTCACCTGCAATGGGCCACGGGCTTAACAATAACGGCGGGTCCTGATCGGCATATGCTTTAGGTTTTCGCCAGCGATGGAGACTTGACCATGGCCAATCTTGGGCACGCACAACCTCACTGGCTCGTGCTGCATTACGTTCAACATATCGACAGACCGTCAATAAATGTGCATCGTCTTGTATCAAAAAAGATTTGTATCGGCCTTGATAGAGATGCCCCACACCTGCCTGCCCATGAGCAACCCGGTATCGCCCCACATGCGTGGTGGTGAGCCACTTCATGAATCGCCCCATTGCACCGTGACATTCCTCGGGCAAACGCAAAACCAGATGCCAGTGATTCCCCAGCAAGCAATAAGAAAGTAATTCAACTTCACCTGCAGCTCGTTGCACCGCCAAAGCGAGCACACGTTCAAAAGCAGCAAAATCTTCATCCGTCCGAAACATCCGATACCGCGCATTAGCCCGGTTAATCACGTGGTAACAGTAGCCGCCAACATCAATTCGTAAAGGTCGTGCCATAACAGAATCATAAAACCAGCAACAAATTTAGTCAAACGGGGTCTGACCCCGTTTCGTTACCCTTTCGTTACCTGGATTAAAAATACAGGCGAATTGCGGCGAACACGTTATCGTGGGTTAACCACGTAACGCGATTGACTTTGCCTTGAACGCGATTGCTTATAACTTCAAGCGGAGTTTATCAGTGCAAACATGATCGCATGGGGATTGCAGAGAATTCGTCTGGGGAGCCGTGTGACGGGAGCATGCCAATGATGGAAAACACCTTTTTGCAGAACTGAGGAACCCAAAAAAATGAAAATAATCCCGCCAAAAACGAAGGCGAGGGTCCCATTTATCTAAAATGCTTCAAGAACTCCCGTTTTTCACAGGTCCCGTATGTGTATTGTCTTTTTAAACTTTTGAAGGCTATTAAGAATATCGTCAAAAGACTTTGGAGTAACACTCTTAACTTTTTTCTTTCCTGCCAATAAATCTGAAAGCCCACCTTTCTGCATACTTAAGCTGTAGATATAGCCTTGTGATGTAAAATACAAATAACCTCTCGTAGAATCCATTCCTTTACCTGTTTTCATATCGACTAATGGAGAGCCTTGAGGAATCTTTAATACGAAAAAGTAACCTTGTTTTTCAGGATTATTTATAGCCTCTTCATGAAGCAGCTTACTTCCAGGGAAGCGAGATTGCATATCTGGAAGAACTACATTATGAATCAAATCTCTATATACCACATTAGCATTAGCTGGTAATGCTGAATAATCAATTCTCTTTAATGTTCCAAAATCATCATGAAAAGACACAAAGCCACTGGTTTCAAACTTCTTCTCTTGAACCCGTGCTCCTAGGCCCATTTTGGGAAGAGGCACAGTAAAGTTGCCATGAGGCGAAGTATAAATGCCACTTGCAACATGCCCGCCTGTACTTGCACACCCTGAAATAAGCAAGACACCCATCAGCATTATAAATATAAATTTAGTTTTTATCATAGTTCTACTCCTTCGAATCAATTGTAGCATAACAACTTATTCCCTTGTTTCGGCGTATCATAGCGATGTTTGCAGTATACTTGCAACGTAAAGTCATAAATCGACTACCTTTCTTCAAATCACTATCTGAATATCATCCTAGCACCACGCACTTCTTGTATGCCTCTGCTGAATTCGGATAGACAAATTGTAACCCAAGGAATCAAAAGTCAAAACCTATCCCCTAAAAAAGAGTATAAGCCAAAAGGCAGAACAGAGGTGGTCCCCAAATCTTGGACTGTCGATTCGCCTACTTAAGGTGGATTTCGTGGTTCATTGTTATGCTGCTGCAGGCTGAGCAACCTGAATCTCTAGGCCAT
>JAESSU010000116.1 GCA_016763955.1 Phycisphaeraceae bacterium
ATTGTCGATGAATACTCCGGCCGATTTATGGAAGACCGCCAGTGGCAACATGGCTTACATCAAGCTGTCGAAGCAAAACATGATTTGGAAATCACAGCTGATCGGGACACACTTGCAAGCTTAAGCTTTCAACGTTTTTTTAGGATGTACCCACACCTTTGTGGCATGACGGGTACGGCTGCTGAAGCGATTCCAGAATTAGAAGCGACATACAGTTTGCCCGTGCGGGTGATTCCGACACATCGCCCTATTAATCGCACCATGCATCCTGATTTAATCTTCCGATATTCAGAAGATCGCTGGAATGCCGTGGTAGATGAAATCAAACAAATGCATGCCCATGGACGTCCGGTTCTGATTGGTACGCGGTCCATCGAGTCGTCTGAAAGGCTCAGTCAATTGCTTGATGCTGCTGAATTAAAACATGAAGTTCTCAATGCAGTGCATCATGAAGAGGAAGCTGAAATTGTCTCACGCGCAGGTGAATTAGGTGCGGTGATGGTTGCGACCAACATGGCAGGCCGAGGCACCGACATCAAGTTAGGCAAGGGTGTTGTGGAAACGGGCGGATTGCATGTGATCCTCACCGAGCGACACACTGCTCGACGCGTGGATCGTCAGCTTTACGGGCGATCAGGACGTCAGGGTGATCCGGGCAGTGCTCGGAACATTGTTTGTCTTGAGGATGACCTGCTTATTAAATTTTCTCAACGATTGGGCAAGGCTTTGCGTCTGCGTTATGCCAACACGCATCATCCGTTACCCCGCTGGCTTAAAAAAGTTTTTGATATGGCACAGAAAAAAGCACAGAACCAAGCCTTTGCCAGCCGTGCGTCTGTGCTCAAGCATGATGAAGAACTGGACAAAAGCCTCCCACGGTAAAATAGAGCCCCATGCTTTAAGATGAGTTATATTAGTCGTTTAGTTCTAAATACACCTTTACACAGAGCGTATTGGCCCGATTAAAAAGCCAAAATTTAAAAATATTTGAGAATGATTTTAGTTTTGTTGTTGACACAGATGTCATAATCAGATTAAATTGAATACAACCTACCGGAGCTGCGCGTCTTAACAGACACCCCACAGTGGCTCCAACAAACATCAGACAAGCGTGAAAACGCCCTACCAGAAATGAATTTATCCCCCACATTGGAATGGCCTTATATCAATGCGAACAAAGCGCGAATTAATGCACTTTTTGCCTCTTGATATATTTGACACTCACAGTGTGTGCAAGTAACTTACTCCAAGCGTTTTACTATCCTTTTCTCACTTTTACGAGGTACTTATTGATGGCTAACAAAGAAGACAACCAACAGCAGGCTGACACGATTGAAACAGTTGCAGCAGCTAACCAAGCTCCCAACTCCAAAATCCAGCTTCAGATTGATGAATCCACGACCCCAGTGACTTATAGCACCACGGTTCGTGTTTGGGGTTCTGCCGAAGAATTCAACCTTGACTTTGCAGGTCCATTGCGTCCCGCCGGTCAGAACGTTGCACGTTTGAAAATCGACCAACGTCTCGTTCTTAACCCATGGGCTGCAAAGCGTCTTGCGATTGCTTTAGGTCAAGCCGTTGCTCGTTACGAAGCAACCTACGGCGCATTGGAACTTGAAGAAGGCAAACGTCGTATTGCTGCTCCTGCTGCTCCTGCTGCTCCCGCAGCCGCTGCAACTGAAGCTAAAGCCGATGCTGCTAAGCAAGGCAATAAGAAATAATTTTATTTCGATCCTCAAATCCTGTTCTGCCTTTTGGAACAGGTCTATGAACTGCATAAGTATGGCGGGTGTCGGAAGGTTAAACCTTTCGACACCTTGCTGTGCAGTTGCATATGTTAAAGCTAATTGGCAATTTCATATTGCCCTTGTCAGATGAAAATTAAATCGGCCAAATACACAAACTGTCGTGAATTTTTGACAGTGGCTGATCATCAGTACAACAGATTAGGCAACAGAGAGATACCTGTATTAAAAACTGAATAACATCACATTCAGCTCCCTGCTCCATATCTGGCTTTCATTTGACCCAAGAACCCATTTTCGTTCTCACTAGGGAGTTCCACATGCCACGACGGATCAAGCGAGCAACTCAAAAGCGACGTCACAAAAAGTCACAACGCAGGAGTATTCGCAATCTGTTTCGCAACAGGCAATCTGTTCCGACGATCTTTAATCACCAACTTGAGACGCTTGAACCACGCGTCTTGCTGACCACACTTGTCGGTGGTGATATCTTCGAGTTCAAAGCGCCCGATCCTGCGAGCCCCGGCGGAGAAGGCACGACCATTCGTGTCATCATCAACGGTGACACCATCGTCGAATTGATCGGAGCGGATGTCCGACTCGAACCTGACGGGTTTGGTGGACTCACACAGGTTGTCAGCCTTGGCGATCTGCCGGGCACGATCTATGGCAGTGACTCAGCGGCGCAAAACAGCGACATCGAAAACGGCATTGATATCCTTGGCGGTGTCGGTGGTGCGGATGGTATAACGCCCTTTAATCTGAGTGAACTCAATGGCGCGTTGATGCAAATCCTCGATCCATTGACCGGGAATGTTATTCTCGCAACACAAGATGGCACAGACTCTATCAACATGCAGGCCATTGCCAGCATGGGACTCCTAGGCAACGGCACCACGTTCGGGCTGAATGTCGGACAAGTCGAAACAGGCACCGGAACCGATGCCACCAGCAAACAAGTGATCCAACTCGTTCAACTTGATACTGCCAATGTCGATGGCACCCCTGATGTCGATGGCACAGTCAATGCCGTTATTCAAGCTGCAACCCTTAAATTTGATATCCAATCCAATCTAACGAGCGGGATCCTAAATCCTGATGCCTATGCCATCGACCCCACCACCGGTCTGGCATACGCAGTCTCCAATGAAGTGCTTTATCGCATTAACCGTAGCAGTGGCGTGATCACCACCATCGGTAACGTTTCAAGTGAAACCCTAAACTTTGCTGCCCTAGATGGCGAAGTTTCAGCAGACCTTCAAGGACTTGCCACCGATAGTGCAGGAAACTTCCTGTCCATTTACATGGATGCTCTGCTTAACAACGGACTTTACACCAGTGATGCAACTTCAAATTCCAATCCCCAAGCATCCGTCTTAGGTGACTTTGGCAGTAACGTGAACCTCACCGCGATTGCCGTAGATCAAGACCCCAATTCGCCAGCATGGGGTGTGCTTGAAAGCAGTGGAACCTACTCACTTATTCGATTCACACGCATTAACGGTGAGATTCAAACCCCCACTGTCATCGGCGTTATCCAAGACAGCCTCGGACGAAACGTCACTGAAATCAATTCCATCGAACTCGAATCAACCGGCGACCTCTACGTTGTAGCCACACGCCCGGACATTAACATATCTGGAACACGCGAAGTCTTCCGCATCAACTCCAATACTGCCATTGCAACCGCAGTCAATGTCGTGGTCTTTGCTGACGGCGTGGTGAATGATGATGTCACCGGCGTGGCGATCGACGAATCCAATGGTGCAGAAAACGGCATTTTGTATGCAACGGTTCGCATTGGTACGCAAGACATGCTCATTCGCATTGACCGGAGCATTGCGGTATCCCCAAGTGATTCCACTGCTGATTCTGAAAATGGTGCAGTGCCAGACAATACCGATGGCCTAGCCAACGATGACCGGTTCTTGTTCTATTCAGTTTATGACAATTCAGTCATTAACCCATCGCTGATTAATAGCACACTAGACCTCGTCCCACAGACCAACGTTGCCAGCCAAATCGATGGCGGCGGCGACCTGCTAGACGAATATGATGTCGTTGCACTAACGGTCACCGCTGATGATCAAATGTACATGGTGGCAGCCAACGCCACTAGTGGTGGATTTGATCTCTATAGCATCACCCGCAATACCCCAGGAGGCCCTGTCCAAAGTGTTGAGTTAGTCACGAGTTTATTAGTTGGCACGGACAACATCCTCAACATCAATGCCATCGAAGCGAATCCGGACACTGGGGTGCTGTACTTTATCGGTGACACCGGAGCCAACAGCACACTTTACAGCATCACCCTTGCCGCCAACGGCGACGCAACCATAGCAGCGGTTGACGAATTAACAGTCAACGGTGCAGTCACAGCTGTAACGCCCGCAGCGATGGGGGCTTCACAGTTTGGTCACTTTACCGCTCTGAGCTTTGCTCAAGATAGTGCTGGCGCGTATGTGCTCTATGCTGTTGAGCAAGCTGAAACAGGCGATTTACTTGTAAACTTTGATGCAGCGACAGCAGCTGGTAGTTCCGGTGATATTGACCTAACAGCAAATGGTGTCATTGTCGGACGTGATTTTTCAACTAATAATATTACAGATGCCACCTTACTCAGTGATTTGGGAATCGACCTAACTGCACCCTTTGCGGTAACACTGCGTGATGGCACAAACTTCACCGTTGACCTTTCAAGCCTCGCTAATACTGATACTGTCTTGGATCTACGGAATCTGGTCAATGCCAGCCGTGCGACGCTTGCGCTCTCAGGCAATCTAGCTGATGGCGACATCTTCACCCTCAACGATGGCACCAATCCTGCGATCACCTTTGAAATGGATTCCATTTCAACTGCCACGCAACTTAGCGATTTGAATGTGATCAATGGAGCAGCGGGTGCGGTCACCGTTACCAATACCATTGCCATCACCCGTCAGGATAATACGACCATTACAATTGATGGCACGGCACTGACGTATGGTGCGGCAACAACCCTTGGCACCCTGATTGATGACATTAATGATCATGCAAACAATCAAGCGAAGTCGACCACCCAGCTCACTGCTGTGCCTACAGCAGGCGAAATGATCACAGTCAATGGTACGGCCTTTACTTTTGTCGCTGGTGTGGCCGGTGCCAACCAAGTTTCAATCGACAGCGCAAATGCCATAACCATTGGTGGTTTACTGGCAACCGCAATAACAGGTGCGGGGATTGATGTTGCAGCCGTATCAGATGGAGCTGCTTCGCCAACCTTGACATTGGTATACAGCGGCGCGAATGCAAAAAACACACTGACCATTACAACAGATGGTGCTGCCGTGACAACCACCGCTTGGGGCTGGGTCATCGCATCGCTTAACACGGATAATTTCCGTATTGAACTCGTGGACACCACACCTGGTGCGACCACTTTTGCTGTGGCTGACACGATGAATGTCGGCTTGGCGGGAACGGTCTTTGCTGCTGGTGTGATTA
>JAESSU010000117.1 GCA_016763955.1 Phycisphaeraceae bacterium
CACTGTGCATGCCAATATGAAGCGGTGGCGTGCATTGGATCACTTGTGTCGGTGAGTTGCATTGCCCGGTCAAAGCTGTTTACCGCGAGCCCTAGTTTGCCTACTTGCCATAGCGCGCTGCCGTAAGCCATCACGGCTTGGGTGTTGAGCACGGCGGGGTCTGGTATTTGTCTACTGATCCGATCGACGGCTTGCTGAGCATGGAGCGTGTCGACAATCAAAAGGACCCAGTCATTACGCTGTTGGGGTGAGATAATGGGTAGATTTGATGCTAACTCTAATTGCACGAGATATTGCAATTGCACGGCAGTGGGTAGTGGCGAATCAGCCAATCGCTTTACAGCTAGCGTCACCGGACTTACGGTTGGATTGATCAAGGCAAGTTGCACTGCTGCCAGTGCGTCGATGCGTTTTAGTGAACGGATCCAGTTGGCTTTCTGGACAAACGCGCGGTGGGTCATCCATGTGTGAACTTGCGTGATCGCTGCTTTTGGAGATTGCAAGAGCATGATTTCAAGCTCTTCGACAACCGCTGCTCGCCAGAGATTGAGTTGATTTTCATTGACAGGTTGCTGTGCCGAATTGGGCAAGCGAAGTAAGGGTGCGAGAATTTCGATTGCTTGATCGAGTTGCCCAAGTAGTCGGTAACAGCGTGCAAGCCCTACGCGCGCTAGTTGTGCATCATTGATGCTATTAAAAGTTTTGCGCATGTCAGTGAAGATCATCACTGCGCTGTCGAGGTAGGCCTGGCGGACAGGGTCTGTTGGGGTGTATTTGGTTGCGGCAAGTCGATAGAGTTCGCCACGGATGTAGGTGATTCTTGCGAGTTGTAACCGCGTGAGATTGCGGTCGGCACCAGAGAGTGGGCCTTGGGCAGCACCGAGCTGATCCATGTGATGATTTGCGAGTTTTTGGGCTTGCTCGAGTTGCTCAAGACCTTGCGTTAAGAGCATGTTTGACCGCTGATCGGCTAAGGGTAAAGCTTGAAGTTCTATCGTTGACTCTCGGGCAAGTTCGAGCAGGGTTGTGACTTCTTTGACCTGAGCGCTGGCTTGAGAAATGCAAACAAACGATAGCCCTGTGAGTAGTAAAAGGATCGATAACACTTTGGCTATTGCCAAGTTTTTCAGGCAACTCACAAGTGCGCGGGCGAAAGCTAAGATTAAACCGAGATGCGTTTGCATTGGGACGTGAGCCCCCATGGTGTTTGAGCAATTTGGGCCTGCGGTGAGGATCACATTGCCAGTTGTAGTAAGCAACAGTCCACTGCTGCTTAGGGTGGGTTGGTTAAGACAGATAAGCATAGACATTCTAGCGGCAAATCATAGGATTTGCCCAGCCCCCCCCGGAAGCCCCCCCGGAAGTTCTTTCTGAAGTTTCGGGGGTTTGCGGGGACTTCCAGGGGGGGGGAGTTCTTCGAGTGTTTTAGTGAGGCAATGGTTTTTTCTTGGTTTTGAACTCTGCGTCCTTGGTGTCTTGGCGGTAAAAAAAATAAGAAGCGGTTTTTCACGTTAAATTGTGTTGGATTAGCGTGTAATTTTTAGATTAAATTCGTGCGGGCAGTTATCCCCAAGCCTTGCACGTCTTTTTTTTAAATTGAATTCCATTGTTTCATCACTCACTGTTTACAAGACTTAAAGTCAGATAATATCTTTTCCACAATTAATAAAGTTTTCCCCAACAACTCGTGGATAAGTAATTCTATAAATCACAAACCCTTGTCTTTTCAAAGCATGGAGTCTGTCAAGCCCTTTTATGCAAGATATTGTGGTTGAATCACAAGCCGTGGAGATTTATCTTGCAATCAGTGGCAAAGGAATGCTGCATGACACAACTTCACTGGCTGGCACACGGTATTTTTTCGATCTTTTATTTTTGCCTTGGAGCTCGTTAGCCAGTGTTGTCCGGTTCGATCGATCTAAGATTGAACAGTAAGTGTGACTCTCGCGAAGATTCGTCTTCCGGGAGCGGATGGATCCTGTCGGTGTTGGACTCTGATTATTTGAGTTCCAACATTTATGTTTCACAAACACGGGCCATTGACGCACGGTTCGTCATTAATGGAAATAGAGGGATTCGTGACAGCAACCACGACCACGCAATCAGTCTGCGCACGTATTGCACAGAGACTGGCAAATCATGTTGGGCAATGGAAGGTGGACCTATGGTTCCCCAAAGCTGCCAAGCTTCAATATGATGAATCAGGTAAAGCATTGAACTTAGCGGTTCCTAGCGAGTTTGTTGCACGCCGTATTGGTAAGCAGCTCATCGGCCAGATTCAAGTGGCAGCAGAAGGTGAACTCGGCCAGCAGGTCGACCTGAATGTGCTCGTTCGCCCGGAGCTCTTTGACGCTTCCACGACTACCACAGTAACTTCCCAGTCCCAAGCTCAAGCACAGCAGACGATGCCCGTGATCGACCGCCCCATGCCTTCATCAATGAGTCGCTCGTTTGCGCCTAAGCGTCGCCCTTCAAGCCTTCGCTATAAGCTCGATGACTTCGTGGTAGGGCCAAGTAATGAACTGGCTTACGCAGCGGCACGGGGCCTTGTAGAGCAATCTCAAAACAACACCGGCCCGTTGTTCGTCTACGGCGGATGTGGTCTGGGTAAGACTCATTTACTTCAAGGTATTTGCAGGCAATTGCTAGATCATGATGCTGATTCACGTGTCCTGTATGTCACCGGCGAAGCGTTTACCAACGAATTTCTCACCGCAGTGCGCACGAATAAAGTCGATGGTTTTCGTCGCAAAATGCGCAGGCTCGAACTGCTGTGCATTGATGACATTGACTTCATTGCTAACAAGCAAGCCACGCAACAAGAATTCTTGCATTGCTTTGATGCGCTGGAACTTTCAGGCTCCAAAGTCGTTCTTGCATCAGACAGTCATCCTAAATTCATCGAACAGTTTACTGAAGCATTGTGTAGCCGTTGTGTCAAAGGCATGGTGGTGCAAGTTCACGAGCCGGACTTAGCCACGCGTGCTCGGATCATCACTGCGTTAGCCAGCCGTCGCAATATGTTGTTAAATGCCGCAGCGGTTCAGTTAATTGCTGCACGCTCGATTGGTTCCGTGCGAGAAATCGAAGGCGCACTCACCCGCATTCATGCCATGTCATCATTGACGCATCGCAACGGTCAGGGGGGGCCTGTGACTATTGGCCCAGCCTTGGTGAATCAAACTTTTGCCAATGAAAATCAAAACCGCGCGACGAAGATCATTCACTTTGCTGCCATTGCCAAAGTGGTTTGCGAGCAATTGGGCATTGAACGCGATCAAGTCAACGGGCCGGGTCGTCATCGTGATATCGTTTTAGGTCGCAACATCATGGTGCATCTTGCTCGTGAGCTTACGTCCATGAGTTACCCGGAGATTGCTCGTGCTCTTAAGCGGTCAAGTCACTCTAGCGTCGTGGCTGCTGTAAAGCGATTGAGCCTTCAACTTCAAAAAGACGAGTCATTGATTCATCCAGCAGCAGGCACACAAATGCCTTTAACTGAAATCATTGAACGCTGTCGCCAATCCATTTATCGCATGGGTTAAGTAGACGCGGATACAAAATTGGATCAACGATTCACACGGAGGTGAACACGCCGCCGAGTTAAACCTCGGCGGCGTTGTTATTACCCCCCCCCGGAAGTTTCACTGTGTTAATGTGCGTGACAAACTTAAAGCCCGGGGGCTTTAGACCCCGGGAAAATGTTTTGTCAAAGTCTATAAATTTGCGGAAAACCCTCGTTTGCTTGCGTTTGAGCCCTACGCATTGGCCACCAGAATTCGATCCAATCTCTCGTGATCTGCTAAGACGTATGGGTTTTTCCAGCCGTGTTCTGTGGCAAGGTTCAAGACTTCTAACTTAGTGGATGTGGCAAACTCGATGAGCAACTGACAGGGATCGCTTGCAACTTTTTTTGCTTGGGCAATGAGAATGCGAATGCAGTCTAGGCCATCGACTCCGCCGCGCAATGCGCCGTGGGGTTCATAGTTTTTAACGTTGGGCTCGACCGCTTCCCATTCATGATCCGGAATATACGGCGGGTTACTGATGATATATTCAAAGCGATGTTTTAGTACGGGCTCAAGTAAATTGCCCAGATGAAATTCAATGCGATCCGCAACGCCCATCTTCTGAGCATTCTCTTTGGCAATGGCTAATGCCTCATCACAAATGTCCGTGGCAACGATGTGTGCATCGGGTAAATTTTTAGCTAGGGTTACCGCAATCGTGCCACTGCCCGTGCCGATGTCAGCGATGACGGGATTGGTAAAGCCCGGTGTCGCGCGACTATGTTGAATCACATGGTCGATGATCGTTTCTGTGCTGGGTCGTGGGACAAGAACCGCGGGGGTGACCTTGAATATCAGCCCATAAAATGGCGTGTGGCCCACGAGGTAGTCCACCGGTTCATCTTTGGAAGCACGTTCAACAAGATCACGAAATGCAGCACGTTCTAGGTCGTTAGCAGGTCGATCCATGTCCATATAAAGCTTGATGCGTTGAACGCCTAGGACATGAGCAAGCAACATCTCTGCACAAAGGCGGGCATGATCCATGTGACGATCTTCAAAACGCTGCGTCGTCCAGTTAAGTAAGCGACGGGTTGTCCAAGCTTGGTTCGGTGAGTTCATGGTCACATTGTATACCCAACGGGCATTATTTTGTCTGCGTTAAAAACGTTTTGGTGGCTTAAAAAACTTCCGAGAGGGCAAGTACACAAGTAATAGGACAAGGTTATTGACAAGGGGTATATGGGCGGATTAAGGCAGATCAAAAGCAACCCGTCGATAGTGTTTGTATCATATGACTATGCAAGTTGCGCTAATCACTGACAGAATATGGCTTGATGAAGAACTCGGGCAGTTTAAGCACCTGATTGTGGGGATGCTAGATGAAAATGTCCGGGTGGTACAGGTCGTGCCTCAGGGCCTTGATGATGAATATCTTAGCGCATTTGGGAAGAAACTTCGGTTTAAGGATATGATCTGGCCGCCGGCACGTCGCTGGTTTTTACAGCAGCTTGCGAGCAAAATCGAAGAAGAAAATGTCGATGTCCTTCACGTACTCGATAGTCGATCTTGGCGGGGGGGGATTGATCTGGCAAACAAAATGCAATTGCCCGTGGTTTTGAACCTAGCGAGTGGGATTGATTTAGGTCGGGCAGCAAAATTGCATAAGCTCATGGATCCGCAGCGAATTGGATGGCTTGCAGCGACCGAGCCGCTTGCGCGCGGGTTGCGAGACCAACTCGGGCCAGATGCTTTTATTCAGACCGTTCGCATTGGCGTGCATTTGCCCCAAACGCCTTATTTTAAAGCTAATGAAGGCCCGCATACGCCTTGCCTAATCGTCACCGGCAACGGGACTCACGATCAGTCATATGACAAATTGTTCCTTGGACTTTCAAATGTCATTGCCAAGCATCGCCAACTGCAAGTCTTTCTCGATGGACGAGGCAAGGATCAGCACAAGCTCTGGCGGGCGGCAAGAAAACGAGGCTTACTCTCAAATATGAGCTTTGTCCCGCATCGCGTGGGACATCGAGATTTGATGCTCCATGCAGACATGTTGATCCAGCCTCAAGCACTCGGTGATGCACGCAGTCTCACGTTACAAGCGATGGCACAAGGGATTCCTATTGTGGCTCAAATTGACCCGTGGTTAGATTATTTCGTCGATGCTCAGACGGCACGATTGCTCGATGAGCCCAGTGCGGATCGTTGGTCTACGGTACTTTGTGAGCTGCTAGCAGATCAAGAACAAATGGCATATTTGAGCCGTCGTGGCCGTGAGTGGATTGACGAATTTCACATCCCTGCCAAACAGGTTCAACAAATTTTAGGGGTGTATCGCAAGCTCGCGGGTGAGCCGATCCCATTTCCTGATCCCGTATCGTGATCACAATAATGTAAATTCAACGAAAGATTCAGTCCCATGTGGATAGCTAAAGATATTGAGACATTACGCAAGTATCGTAGTGAAGCGAAAGGGTATGTGGCGCTGGTTCCGACGATGGGGGCTTTGCATGCGGGGCATGTTTCACTGATCCGCCGTGCGCGTGAATTGGGGCATACGGTGGTGGTGAGTTTGTTTGTTAATCCGACTCAGTTTGCCCCACATGAGGACTTAAATAAATATCCACGTCCGTTTGCAAAAGATTGTGAGACTTGCATTGCACATGGGGTCGATGGCTTGTTTGTCCCGACGGTGGATGTGATGTACCCGCCGGACGTACTTGATTGTGAAGTCAATGTCCCAGAGCTTGCAAAGGTATTAGAAGGCGAATTTCGGCCAGCCCATTTCCCCGGTGTTTGTCGCGTGGTGGCTAAATTATTTAATATGGTTGAGCCCAAGGTTGCCTGCTTTGGCATGAAGGATTATCAGCAGCTTGCGGTCATTAAGTCGATGGTGCAAGACCTTGCGTTTGATATTCATATTGAAGGTTGTCCGACTTTGCGTCAAGAGGATGGACTTGCGATGTCTTCACGTAATGTTTATTTGCAAGCGGAGCATCGCCGTCATGCACTTGGATTAAGTAAAGCATTAAATGAAGCCAAGCGGTTAATTGATGCAGGGGAGACGGATCCGTTGGTCGTCGAGCAAGTGATGCAACAGGTCATGATCGCGCACCATGTCATCGTGGACTATGCAGTACTTCGCCATGCGCACACCCTTGGCGAACTGGACATCATTAACCCACAGCTTACCGGTGATATTGTTGCATTGGTTGCAGGTCAAGTGGGCCCGGTTCGATTGATTGATAACAAGGTGATGGCCCAGACTCTTTAATGCGTTTTGCCTAATTACTTTCCGCTTTGATTGATCCATTGCCCGCGGGAATCCTTCGGCTTCCTGCGGCTTTCTCCCCTGTTTTAGGCAAAAGCCGCAGGATGTGATGCAGTCAATTCCTGCGGGTTCCCCGGAAATTCCCCGGAAGTTCCCCGGAAATTATCTAGGCACACTTCACGCAGCATTTTTCAACATCTATCAATTGAAGACTGACAGAGTCCTAATGCGTTTTGGGCTTGCATATGACGAGTATACGCATAGCCTACCGGTCTTGGCGAGCGGGGTTGTATCAGCCCGATTTGGATCATCGGTCAACATGTCAGATCATTTCGTTGCGTTTTGATTCGATGGTGTTTTAGCAGGAACGCGCAGGGCATGGACTTGATAACGCAGCGTTTGATGAGGCAAATTGCTCACACGGTTATCCACACGCTGAGATAGTTGACGGTTATTAACACGATTACTTTTAACCCTGCGGTCTATTTTGTTTTCAACACGCTGAGCGGTTAGAGCATTGCTTTGCATTGCAGGGTTCACAGAGGGTCGTTGCATGTTGGCTTGATGGATCAGGGTCTTTAATTCAGGGCTGAGAATAAAGACGGTGTTCGCAGGTAGGGTTTCAATAAACAAACCATCTAAAGCAGGGGCAACATTGCTCGCAACGCCCGTCGCTGAAGTTCGGCTGGTCACTAAATAGTTGGTCTGATCACTTTGGGACATGATCCCCGGTGCGATGCGAAGATAAGCATTGGTTCGTTGCACGCCACTAAGCTGAGCGGCTTGGCCAAGGACTTGAAGCTGCATAAGTTTTTCTTTAGGGATGGTATACAGCGAGGTGTGTTCACCATCAATGCGCAGGCCGCTACCTTGCTGTCGCATGGATCGGCTTAAACCATCAAGGTCTGCAACGGCCTGGTCTATTCGTTGTACCTGCATCGGCTGCTGGGTCGTTTGTGACAGCAAAGAATTGCAGAGCGTTAGCGTTAACAAGATGGGCAGAATCGTTTTCATACTTTGTTTATCGGGCTTTTGTAAAAAAAACCTGAATTTATAGGGTCTTTATAGGGAATGTCCATAAAAAGTAATTTGTCTTTAGGTGAAAACTTTCAAGGCTTTGCGTATGCTAATTAGAGTTATGAACCCATTGCACTTAGACCTCCAATGTTTTGACCAGATTGCCCCAGCTTGTGAACAGCTTCGTGAGCAAGTGTCCAAAGCAGTGATCGGCCAGCAGCAGACGGTGGACCTTTTGCTCACCGCGTTATTGTGTCATGGCCATGTGTTACTCGTAGGTGTCCCCGGGCTTGCTAAGACGCGGTTGGTTCGTGCGCTGGGTTGTGCGCTGGACTTGTCTACTGCGCGTGTGCAGTTCACGGCAGACTTGATGCCTACGGACATTGTGGGGACCGAGCTACTTCGAAAAGATGCTGCTGGGACACACCGCATACTGGAGTTTGTCCAAGGGCCTGTGTTTACCAGCTTATTACTTGCAGATGAAATCAACCGTGCCTCACCTCGCACACAAGCAGCCTTGCTTGAAGCCATGGCAGAACGTCAGGTGACCGTCGCAGGGCAAACCCATCCATTGCCCGAACCTTTTATGGTGATTGCCACCCAAAATCCTATCGAACAGCAGGGCACCTATCCGCTGCCTGAAGCACAGTTGGATCGATTCATGTTCAGCTATGTGATGACGTATCCATCGGACGCTCAGGAAATGGCGATTGCTATGTTGCGTGATGAATCCGTGCTACAGCAGATCAAAACGGTTGCCACCCAGCAGCAAGTTTCAACCTGGGCAAAGCTCATCCGGCAGATGCCCATCAGTGATGTGGTTGCTAAACAAGCTGTGCAATGGGTTCGTGCAACTCGGCCATCAGAGCAGGGAGCGAATCAGATGGTTAAGGATTATGTGCAATGGGGAGCCGGGCCCCGTGCATCACAGTATTTACTTTTAGCAGCAAGTGCGCAGGCTGCCATGCAAGGCAAGCCCACTGCAACGCTTGATCATCCCAAACAGATCGCACCCGCGGTGCTCTGTCATCGACTGGTTCTTAATTTTGCTGCATCAGCTGATCACATCACACAATCGAAGATCGTCAATGCAATCATGACTAACTAACACGCCGCCCTCCCCGGAAGTCCGAGCCCCCGGAAGTTTCATATGTGTTTAGGTATGCGTGGTGTGTGTGGTGGATTTGAGTTTACGATTTGGTTAAAACTTAAACTTAAACTTAAACTTAAACTTAAACTTAAACTTAAAACTTAAAACTTAAACCCCAAGCCCGCAGATGAGGTTTTACGATTCTGCGGGGCCGCCCCTCCCTAGTCCCCCGAACCCCGAAGCCCGAAGCCCGAACCCCGGAACTCGGAAGTTTCAAAGTTTTAAAGCTTCCGGGGGCTGGGGCGGGGGTGGATGGCTAGTGCGTCATTTTCGACGGTGACTTGGATGTCTGATCCTTCTGTGACTTGGCCGCCGATGATGAGTCTGCCGATGCGGGTTTCTAATTCGCGTTGTAAATATCGCTTAAGCGGGCGGGCTCCGTACATTGGATCATAAGCACGACTGACGATCAGGTCCGTCGCTTCACTGTCCACTGTTAGCGTGATTTGTTGCTCCGCTAAGCGATTAGACACATCTGCTACTAGCAGGTTGACGATCTTTTTAAGTTCATCAAGCATTAGGGGCTTGAACATGATGATGTCATCGACGCGGTTAAGAAATTCAGGTCTAAAGTGTGCACGCAGTTCGCTCATCACAGAATTCTGAGATGATTCACTAAGGTCCCCGCCGCCCATGACTGCTTCGTCGAGTAGGTGATGGCTGCCGATATTGCTTGTCATGATGATGACGGTGTTCTTGAAGTTCACGGTTCGGCCTTGCGAGTCGGTGGCTCGGCCATCATCGAGAATTTGCAATAGCACGTTGAAGACTTCGGGGTGCGCTTTTTCGATTTCGTCAAAGAGAATCACGCTATAAGGTTTACGGCGAACCGCTTCGGTGAGTTGGCCGCCTTGTTCAAAACCGATGTAGCCCGGAGGCGCTCCAAGGAGTCTGCTGACGGTGTGTTTCTCCATGTACTCGGACATGTCGATGCGAATGATGTTTTCTTCGGTATCAAAAAGACATTGGGCCAGCGCACGGGCGAGTTCAGTTTTCCCAACACCGGTGGGGCCTAGGAAAATAAACGATCCGATAGGCCGCTTGGGGTCTTTGATACCCGCACGGGCACGGATCACTGCATCGGCAACAAGTTGAACGGCTTGATCCTGGCCGATGACACGATGGTGTAATTCTTCATCGAGTTTTAATAGTTTTTGGCGTTCGCCTTCGATGAGTCTCGCAACAGGGATACCCGTCCAGCGAGCAACGACTTGGGCGATTTCCTCTTCGGTGACTTGTTCACGCAGGAGTCTGGTTTTGTCGACATCTTGCTCGATAACCTGCTCTTGCTCTTTGAGTTTTGTTTCGAGTTGTGGGAGTTGGCCGTACTTGATTTTGGCGGCTTTTTCTAAATTATGATCACGCTGAGCCTGTTCCATTTCGAGCTTGAGCTGCTCGATCTGTTCACGGGTTTGACGGACGACATCAATAGAAGATTTTTCACTGTCCCATTGGGCGCGCATGACTTTGGATCTGTCTTTGAGGTCTGCGAGTTCTTTTTGCAAGGCAGATAGGCGTTGTTTGGAAGCGGAGTCGGTCTCTTTTTTGAGGGCTGCTTCTTCAATCTCAAGCTGCATCACTCGGCGGGTCACTTCGTCTAACTCCGCGGGCATCGAGTCCATCTCCATGCGGATCATCGCGCAAGCTTCATCCACAAAATCAATTGCTTTGTCAGGCAAAAAACAGATCCGAAATATACCGATTCGACTGCACCGCAGCCGCAACGAGCGAGCTATCTAAAATGCGCACGCCATGATGCACTTCAAATCGCTCACGCAATCCGCGGAGAATTGAAATGGTGTCTTCCACCGAAGGTGCTTCAACCAACACCGGCTGGAAGCGTCTCTCTAGCGCACCATCTTTTTCAATGTGTTGACGGTATTCATCTAACGTGGTCGCACCAATGCAGTGCAGTTCACCGCGTGCGAGCATGGGTTTAAGTAGATTGCCCGCATCCATGGAGCCTTCGGATTTGCCTGCTCCGACGATGGTGTGCAATTCATCAATAAATAGCAGCGTTTTACCCGCAGCTTGTTTGAGGTCATTGAGCACAGCTTTAAGACGTTCTTCAAACTCGCCACGGAACTTGGCGCCTGCGATGAGGCTGCCCATGTCTAAGGCGAAGATTGTTTTGTCTTTGAGACTTTCAGGCACATCACCACGGACAATGCGCTGGGCTAATCCTTCGATGATGGCGGTCTTGCCGACACCCGGTTCGCCGATGAGGACAGGGTTATTTTTGGTTTTGCGTGAGAGGATGCGCATGGTGTGACGGATTTCATCATCACGGCCAATGACCGGGTCCATCTTGCCCGTGCGCGCATCGGCTACCAAGTCCCGGCCATAGCGTTTAAGTGCTTCGTAGGTCGCTTCGGGATTTGCTGAGGTGACACGCTGATTGCCCCGCACTTGCGTAAGTGTTTTGAGAAAAGCATCACGGGTAATGCCCAGTGTGGTGAGAATTTTGCCCGCAGCAGTCTTTTGGGGGTGATCCAAAATGGCGAGCACCAGATGCTCTACGGAGATGTAGTCATCATGAAGTTTTTTAGCATGATTTTCAGCAGTCACGAGTAATTCGTTAAGCGCGGGCGTGAGATAAATTTTGCCCGGCTCTAAACCCGGGCCGCTGACGGAGGGGCGTTTATCGAGTTCACGTTTAAGTTCTGCGGCGACGATGTCTGCAGGCCGTTGCAGTTTTTCGAGTAAACGTGGGACCAGTCCATCAGATTGCTCACAAAGTGCCAGTAGCAGATGTTCCGGATCAACCTGCTGATGACCGCGTGTGATGGCAATATTTTGAGCCTGTTGAATGGCTTGCTGTGTATTTTGAGTGCATTGATTTAAATCCATGGTGATAACCCTTTTGTCCCGGATGTTTTCGGGGCATTTTTTTAACCACGAAGGCCACAAAGGACACGAAGTTTAAGAAACAGTTTTTTAACACAGTGAAAAGATCACAAGTTTTGCGCTTTAAAAGCAATCAAACTCTTGTTTTTAACTTTGTGTCCTTTGTGGCCTTCGTGCCTTGGTGTTAAATAACAAAACTTACGATTGTCTTGGATCGAATTCGGACTTTTCTTGAAGTTGCTCAAGAAGTTGTTTTTCGTCTTCGGTGAGTTCTTTAGGAACCACGATTTTGATCCGGGCAAACAGGTCGCCACGGCCTTGATTTTTGGGCTTGCGTAAACCCTTTTCACGGATACGCATTCTCGCGCCGCTACAAGTCCCTGCTGGGATGGTCATGGTGATTGGCCCATCTAGGGTGTCCACTGGAACCTTGGCTCCTAATGCAGCTTCCCATGGGCTTAAGCGGACATCGACGACCATGTTCACGCCTGCTAATTCGTAAAGAGCGTGTTTGGCTATTTTGAGCTTGAGGAATAAATCTTGCCCGCCGGTTCCTTGGCCCTTGAGACGAATCTTTGCGCCATCTGCTGCGCCGGCTGGAATTTTGACATCCAGCTTCGATGTCGAACCATTGGCACTTTGAATTGTTACTTGACGAGACCCGCCGTGGTAGGCTTCTTCTAAAGTGATGTCCAAAACGGTGTCTTTTTCAGCAGTAGAACCACAGCTACCTGAGCCGCAGTTGCCACTGCCACATCCGCCGCCTCTGGGGGCGTTTGCGGGGCCCGATGCACTTGCTCGTGGTCGTGCTTGGCCTGCAAAGGGGTTGGTTTGCCTGCGACTGCCTTGAGCTTGGGACATTTGCCCAAACATGGAGTCAAAGAAGTCGGAGAACTGCCCGCCAGCGTTCATGTTAAAGCCGCCTGTCTGACCGCCTGCTCCGCTGAAGTTAAAGCCTCCAAAGCCCGACGGTGGGGTGAATTCTTGGCCGGCTTTGTATTGAGACCCATATTGGTCGTATCGCTGGCGCTTTTCCGGGTCCTTGAGCACTTCGTAAGCTTCGGTGGCTTTTTGGAAAGTCCCCTGAGCCCCTGTGTCTTTGTTCACATCAGGGTGAAACTTACGGGCTAGCGTGCGGTATGCGCGTTTAATTTCGTCCGCAGTTGCAGATTTTATAACGCCCAGTGATTCGTAATAATCTTCAAACTTGATTGCCATAATTAGATTAGGTGCAATTGGCGCGCCAGCTAGAGGCCCAAAAATAAAGACTTAGACACGTTTTACCTGACATTTTGGTCCAAAAGCCACTTTAAGGGTGTCGAGTTGGCAGTCTCTCCCCCTCGGAAGTTTCCGAAAGTTCCCGGTAGTCACTCTTGGAAGTTCGATTTTATGGGAATTAATCAATAACTCAACAAGCCCAATGATGAGGCTCGGCGAATCGTGGGATCAGGCTCGTGATAAACGCAAAATCTGCGATTGCAAGACGATCCCATGCTTCGCTGAGCCTCAGCATTGGGCTTGGCCCCAAAAAGCTCTTAATCACAGAATAAAACTTCTGGAGGTCTGGACTTCCCACGCTTTCGGTGATCGGAACTTCCGGAGAACTTTCGGGAACTTCCGGGGGGGGGGTTAGTTCACATCGGCTTGGGTGATGGCAGCAAGTTGATCGAGTGCGGCTTGGGCTTTGCCGGTATCGATTGCATGTTGAGCTAGGGCGTAACCGGTCGCTAAGTCTATGGCAGCACCGCCGACTAACAAGGCTGCCCCTGCATTAAGACACACAATATCGCGGGCTGGGCCGGACTCGCCTGCCAAAATTTTGCGGATCACCTTTGCTGATGCGGTGGGAGAATCGACTTGCAGGTCTTCGACGCGGGCCGGTTTGATGCCCAGTGATGCGGGGTCAATTTCGGTGGTGGTTACGGCCCCTTGGTAAACAGTGCTTACGCGGGTTGGCCCCCATGTGATTAATTCGTCGAGTCCTTTGCCATGCACGACCATGGCATATTCTGCACCGAGATTAGCCAGTACGTTGGCGATGGGCTCAGTGAGGTTATGCGAAAAAACGCCCATGACCTGACGGGTGGCTCCGGCTGGATTAGTCAGGGGTCCTAGCAAGTTAAATAGTGTGGGGATGCCCAGTGCTGCGCGGATGGGCGCTGTATGTTTCATCGCAGGATGGTGAGCTTGTGCAAAGCAGAAACACAGACCTGCTTGATCTAAACATTGAGTGAGCGTATCGCTGTTGACGCGTAGTTTGACGCCCAGTTCTTCGAGAACTTGTGATGAGCCGGACTTGCTGGTGACCGAGCGGTTGCCATGTTTGGCGACAACGACATCATGTTCACGGCCTGCCCCTGCTGCGACGATTGCTGCTGCGGTTGAAATATTAAATGTGCCTGCATGATCGCCCCCCGTGCCACAGGTGTCGATCGCAGTCAGTCCATCGGGGATGGTGACGGGGGTCGCCTTGGCTCGCATGACTGAAGCTGCGCCAGTGATTTCTTCAACACTTGCGCCCCGTTGTTGGATTAACGCCAAGACTGCTCCGACGGCTGCCGGATCAGCCTTGCCGGTCATGATCTGTTCAAAAACGTCGATCATCTGCTGGCGGCTTAAGGTCAATTCGCTGAGTAAGGCTAAGAGAATATCTTTCATAGGTGCTTCCAATAAACGAGACGTTGGCGATTTTTAATTGCC
>JAESSU010000118.1 GCA_016763955.1 Phycisphaeraceae bacterium
ACCGCTCCGCCATCTCACCGAGGTGCAATTCAGACGTGTATCGTCCAATTTATCGGCTTAATTGTCAAGTCGACTACGAAAAGAAGGTAGAGAAAATTTGTGGTCACTAACGTCAGCAGCTCTAAATGATATGCGGCTACAGTGATGGGCTGGTTTGCCTGCATCGCTGTAGCCACATGTTGACGTGAAATCATTGAATAAATCTTGCTGCGGGATTGATGTCCAAGAGCTAAATTTATCGAATTAGGGTGTTTAATGACTTGGTACACGCTAAGTTTAACGGGTGTGTTTCCCGTGGACTAGAGTATGCTATTTCACACGCCCATTAGGTGTTCAAGGATGGCCATCTCGACTGCTTCGTCGTTACCGGAGACGGTGAGTTGGCGTTCTAGTTCGGGATCAAGACTACGAACTTTTTCGACTAGGTGCATGAACATTCGCTTGCTATTGATTAGGTGTTGCGTGGCAAACTCGGCCTTCTGAGTTCGCATGGCTTTAACGTCAACAGCGAGCATGCCTGTGCTTGCGAATCCAGCTTTCTCTAGCACGCGGACTTGGTTAAATGCACTTCGCAAGTTCGAAGAACCGAACGTTTTGTCCTGGTCGTATTTTAGGCCGTTCTGATCATTTAGATGCACACTCCATAGCTTGTTTGCTTGAAGGGCAAAAGCCAAGTCGTCAGCAGGATCAAGTCCAGCAAGCAGTGAGTGAGCGATTTCAATGAGTCCGCCAACACGTGCAGGATCGACGGTTTGGTGAGCGATTGCAAGCACATGGCCGATGGTCGGCAGGTATGCGTGGTCCATAGGCTCGTTGGGCTTAGGCTCAATGGCAATACGAATTTGAGGATCATGTTCGAGGATCGCATTAAATGCCTCTATCAAATAACGATGTGAATCGATGGAATTCTTTGCTTCACGCATGTACGTTCCCTCGCGAGCGAGCCAAAGTACGAAGAGATCCGTTTCCATTGCTCGGCAAATGTCCACACATTGGCGGGAGCGATCAATGGCCCATTGACGGACTTTAGGATCACGTGAGGTGAACCCGCCATCAATGCCACGGGCATCTTCCCATAAGCGAGGGGCGACCATTTCAACAACTAAGCCGTTGTCAGCAAGCATTGTTTTATATTGTTTAGCTTCAGCGAGTACCGCTGATGCGGACATACTATCTAAGCCGGGGACTGCATCGTCGTCATGGAGCATCATCGCGTCGAAGCCTGCTTCTTTGCATGTTTTAAGTTTGCTTGCAGATTCCACAGTGGGTCTTACCGTCGGGCCAAAGGGATCAGAACCTTCATGGATTGTCCAGGGGCCGAAGCTAAAACGATAGTCAGAGTTTTTAGTCATATTTACATACCAACCTTTCGAATTTGTTAATACTATTAATTACACAGTGTCTGTTAAAGGAGACGCTGTAAGTCGAGAAACGATTTGAACTGGGGCATCATGGGGTTAGCCAATCACTGGATCATTTATTTGTTTTAAATACGTTTGCGATCATTTGGTCATTACTAAGTGCTTGGGCACTTTCGATGCCATGCACATTTTTAAGAAAGAGTGTTGCGCAGAGTATTTCGAGGCGGGGGTGCTGACGGGGATTATCGATTTCTAACGCACCGTGTACGATGCCGCTAGCGGGGCAGGATTTTTCACGGATGATTTTGAATATTTTGTCTAAAGGCGTTACGTTTTCCGGGTCCGCCATATTGACGAATCCGCCGTATAGTCCGCCGCCGCCTACGCCTGTGTTGCTCCAAATGTCTCGGTCCGCTTGATACTCATCACCGCCATGACCTTTGTCAAAAGCGGGGACACGGCCTTTAAGGTGAACATAGTCTCCGATAAGGTGTGCGTATTCATCGAGTATGGTTATATATTCATCCCCCATGCCATGCGACTGGCCGGTGTCTAGTCCCCAGCGAAGTGAGGGGAGATTCACTTTTTCAATTGCTGATAGGAACGTGCGCATTTGCGGTGCGGTTTCACCATTGCTGTCGTAATGGTTGTGGAAACAGAGTTGAAAGTCTTTACGCAACGAAGTGGCATATTCAGCGAGCTGCGCGTAAGCGTCGACCATGCCGTTAATGTCTTGGGGATCCGTTAATGTTTTGCTTCCCGGGTGAAGCATGGCATACTTCATATCAGGAAAGTATTCGAACAGATCGTTGAGCGTTTTTTTGTGCATTTGAACGTATGCATCATTGTCCACGCCGAGCTTGTTGCCACTGAGATAGGTTGCGATCACTTTGGTTTCTTTGGGGAGTCCATTGATCGTTTGCGTGAGTAGTTGCTTATCACAGCCGGTGTCTGAATGATTGTCAGGATTCAGTACGGCTTGAGGGATTTCAATTTCTGTGATCCCGCAAGTCAGGAAATTTTGGGCAGCTTTGCAGACGGTTTTGGGGCCGCAGTAAAATAATTTTTGGGTGGTGTAGTTGGCGGATGTAATCACCTCGCCAGCGAGTTGTATCTGGTTCATTATTGACTTAATGTTTGTGACTTTGTAGTTATTTAATATCCGTCATTTTGATAGCACATTTTTCTTTCGCCGAAACACTTGCAGCTTCTAATACGCGTTGTGTTTTGTAGGCATCTTCAAAGTCAGGCATTGGCACAATGGGGGATTTTTTGCCAAGCATGCGTAGGATGTCGTATGCCATATTGGTGAAAGTATGTTCATAGCCAATAGCATGAGCGTCAGGCCACCATGCTTCTGCGTAGGGATGGGCTCCGGCATGCTGGCAATTAATCGTACTCCAACCTTGTGTGGATCGATCGCCGGTGGCATCGAAGTAGTCGAGTTCCATTAAGCGTTCAAAGTCAAATCGCAGAGCACCTTTTGTGCCATTGATTTCAAACCCGTTTTGGTTGAGGTTGCCTGTGGCTTGTCTGGCGGATTCGAAACTGGCGACGGCACCTCCTGAAAAGCGTGCTAGGAATAGGAATGCATCATCGACGGTGACGCGTGATTTACTCTTAGATTTTTTGAGTCCTGAAGATATCCCGCCGGAGACTTGGCCGACGAGTCGGTTGCGTTGTTTGACAAAGGTTTTGGCAATAGCGCCGGAGATTTCGGTGATTTCCTCACCGGTTACAAATCGGGTCATGTCGATGATGTGTGCGTTGAGATCACCGTGAGCGCCTGAGCCAGCGAGTTTGCCATCGAACCGCCAAGTTAGGGGGACGCTTTCATCTGCCCAACTTTGAAGGTAGGTTGCGCGGACGTGGCGGATTTCACCTAGTTTGCCTGCTTTGACAAGTTGATGAGCAAAGGCCACCGCGGGGCAACGTCTGTAGGCGTACCAGACAAAGGTTTGTGCTTTGGACTTGCGTGCGGCGACTGCCATTTTTCTGGCATCGTCGAGTGAGCCTGCCAAGGGTTTTTCGCAGGCAACATGTTTGCCTGCCTCGAGTGCTTCAATGGCCATTTCCATATGCAGTTGATTGGGAGTGCCCACGTCAACTAGATCAATCTCTGGGTTGTGACACAGATCTTTCCAGTTTTCTGAGACATTTTGCCAGCCCCAGCGTTGGGCAAAAGCTTCTAATGTTTTCCCGTGCTTGGCACAGATGGTGTGCAGGACAGGTGCAATCGGTGGGTCGAAGAACTTCCCGACTTGATTCCAAGCATTGGAGTGAACCCGGCCCATAAATGCTTGACCGATCAAGCCAATATTGAGTGTTTTTTTCGGCATTACAATTCTCACTTTTAAGCTAAAATGCTAAAACAATACAAAATAATAAGATAATCACCACAAGTTAGATATAGATTATTTGACACGAGTATGGACTTATGTACGACTCGTTTTTGTTGGAAATACAATTAAGCTGATCCTGATCGACATCGAATTTGGTGTTTAAACCAGTGTAAAGCAGCGTCTTGCATTGACTGCTAAAGTCGTTCGTTAGTGTGTTGTGTTGATTCGTTAATGGCATATTTTTTATATGCCTCTAAACAATCGTTAGTCCGTGTCCGGTGGATTAAACAGCTAATAATTCTGGCAGCAGACATTCTCCACGGTCGATGTTGATTCCTTTGGCCAATGCCGGGTCAGATGCACAAGCGGCATCGAGTCCTTTTTGGGTAATCGCATGAATATAGGGCAATGTTACCGCCGTTAATGCGTGTGTCGATGACCAAGCCACAATGCCGGGCATGTTCGTGACTGCGTAGTGGACGATGTCATCGACGAGATAAGTGGGCTTGTCATGTGTGGTGGGTCGGGACGTGGCGACGCAGCCGCCTTGGTCAATTGCCAC
>JAESSU010000119.1 GCA_016763955.1 Phycisphaeraceae bacterium
CCCCGGAAGCTCCGAATCTCCCACCCCCGGTTCGTAATGATGTCTCAGCTATGAATACGTTTGCTTACAAGTCTCAACGCGACAATTTCTGGCTGCCAACTGCGGTGGCGTTGTTGATATCAGTATTACTGCATGTGGGCGCGTTTTCGGAGTTGTTCCCCACTTTGCATTTATCACAGCAAAGCGATCCTGCGTTATCTGACGCTCAAGATTTAGACAAGACAAAAGAGCTTTCCAAGGACGAAACTAAAAAGTCTCAAGAAGAGGATCATCTGTTATTAGGTCGGGACAATGCAGACGAAATTTTGACGCTCAATTGGATTGGTTACGATGCTTTTGAACAGCTCATCGCAATGCCCGCAAAGACGCAGCAGGCTGCTTTTCAACGATTAGCTGATCCCATTAAGATGCGTGATGTGGATCCTCAAATTGATCCTGCCACGGATGTAATGGTCTTGCGTAAAACGGTTCCACAACCACAAGCCGCACCACAGCAAGATCGCTCTAATCCCACTGCGACCCAACGCCCTCTCAAAGCAGAAAAGCCCAAGCACCAGCCGGTAGATTCACCCGTGACTCAGGAATTGCCCGACGCAATGGAACAAACTTCACCTGTGGTGAAAGAGGCCCCAACAGCGAAAGTCGTCCTCGTCCCTCTGATCACACCCACAATGGACTTACCTGATCGCATTGCCCATGAGCAGCCGGTGATGGCAGACAAACCCTCTGTATCACGGCTACCACTCATCGAACAACTCACTGAATTAGCTGCTGCATCATTGGCCCAATCACCGCCACCTGCTAGAGTCGAGCCTTCCCAGCAGCCACAAGAAAAGCAAGACACAGCCCCCCCAGCCGCCGAGCAACAACGTCCGACGACGGCCCAGCCATTCAAAGCGGATCAGCTAGCAGACAAGCCTCGCCCAACCCATGTCCCGCGAGAAGATCGTGAGTCCTCGCCATACAGCTTGGATCATTACGAAATCATTGGCAAAATTGGTAGCGTTATGGTGGGTAAGGGAATTGAAATTCAGACACGGATTCCAAGATTCTCCGCAGTCACACAAGCGAGCATCTGGCCTAAGGCCAACCCGATTGTTCAAATCACATTCGCAGCAGATAGCGTGGTCATCACCGCAGAGATTATTCTTAGCAGTGGCTATGCCGGAATCGACAGCCCGATACTGGCAAGCGTTTATCACTGGAAAGCAAAAGGGCCCCTGCTTGAAAAACTCAACCGCCCCTTTAAGCGACAGTTCACCTTCAAACTCTTTGATGATGCAATTGATTGAGTGTAACGACTGGTGATCAGTTTTTAATCACGGGAAAAAATTCAGAACCCAGAATGCTGGCCCTAGATGTTTTAAGTTTTTTTTAACACGAAGGTCACAAAGGACACGAAGGGGAATACTGTTTTTTTAAACCAGTAAAAAAAACAATACATTTGCTTCAAAACTTCGTGATTTTTGTGTTCTTCGTGTTAAAACATATACCCACGTCAAGCGACATTTACGCTGCAAGTTTTTCTTTAAGCTCCGTCGCAGTGGTGTAATTCGGATTGATGCGAATCGCCTGTTTGACAAACTCAAGTGCCTCATCAGACTGCCCCATTGCCTGCTGGCAGTTAGCCAAGTGATAATAAGTATCTGCGCGTGTGGGGTATTTAGCAGCATGTTCAGACAACGTATTCGCTGCATGACTAAGAAGCGTTTGCAAAGGTGTTGCCACAAGTTGTGGTTCTGCAACATCACGTTTAGCTTGCTCGTTAACGGTCTTACCACAGGCTGCATGAGTCCAAAAATCTGAGATCAGATTCCGACGTGTGATGGGATTGCAACGTTGATCTAGGGTTTTACTCACACGAGCGACTAACGTGGGTTTACTACTTGCTAGCGCACAAACCAAGAGTCCTGCCCAGGGGTTAGCTTGCGTGCGATCATGCCTTGATGCTTTCCACCAGCAAAAACCTGCCTGATCAAAACGCCCACCATGCATGTGTACCAAAGCCAGTTGACAATATGCAGAGCCTACAATTTCACCACCGAATTCGATGGCTTTTTCAAGGTATTTCACTGCATGTTTATTTTCACCCATCTCATCTGCGATCTGACCTGCTTCAAGAAAAATCTGAGGATCAGAAATTCCAGAGACAATCAAACGGCTATAAATGACTTGAGCCTCGCAGAGTTGTTCCAACTTATAATGCAAACGAGCCTGATAAAGCAACACGTCAGGCGAAATTGAATCTTGAGGCAATGACAACATCAAATTCAATGACGCTCTGGGATTCGTATCTTCAACCAGTGATGCAAGCGATTGCACACTCAACACATCTTTGGGTTCAAGTGCAACAAGCAAAGTTAAATGCCTAATGCCCGCAGCTTTTTGATTCGTCGCTAATAAACACTGTGCTAACAGACGATGCCCCATTGCATGTTTTGGGTAATCCGCAGTGACCCGTTCAAGCACCTGCTGTGCTTTAAAAGTTTGCTTGCTTAACAAAAACGCCTGCGCTCGCAAACATGAAACGTCCGGCAGATCACGGCGATGCGGTGCATGCAAATCATGTTGATCCAATGCAGCTAACGCCCCCACCGGACGATGTAACGCCAAGTCAATTTTGACTTGCGTGATACGTGTCTCACAGTTCTTAGGATCAAGCTGTACACTGCGTGTCACCAGCTTAATCGCGTCGTCCAATAAGCCTGCTTCCAAAGCCAGCAAAGCGCGGTTGCTATAATCACGAGCTTGTAAATCGCGGTCAAGATTCATGCTGCAATTTCCTTACGCAGTGATAATGCGGTTCTATTTTCAGGGTCCGTTTCAAGCCAACCCGACAAACGCATCCGAGCAGACTGGGTATCACCATCAAAGAACTCACGGCGAATTAAAGCTGCATGAACATCGGGATAGGTTGGCTGGATTTCATTAACCTTAGCAAGCACGTCACGGGCAGAGGGGCCAATGTGTACATGGTCATCTACTTGTGAAAGCACAATCGCAAGATGAGCTGCCAAAGGATTGATTTTCAAACCTCGATGAGCCCAGCGACGAGCATCCGCTTGGTCATCAGCTAGTAATGCCAACTCCGCTAGCGATTGACAAAATTCAACTTCCAGATCAATACTGGGCTCAACACGATTAAGCGTCAAACTCCCTGCTTGACGCAGCACATCAATATGCTGCTCATTGGGCTCGATTTTCATCGCAACTGTCAGACTGCGTAGCACCCTGGGCTCTTGGAGTAATTCCTCTACCAGTTCACTGATGATTGCATCAGATTGGCTAGGCAAATGACTCGCATTAAGAATGTTAATCCCCTCAAGCCACTGTGATACATAGGGCAGATGCCCAAAGCGTGCATGGAGCCGACGCATATGCTTCGAGGCTGTTTGGGGCTGATCCAATAAAGTGAACACACAAACCATCACCATCATCAGTGATGGATCAGTCACGGGTCGGGCGCGTTCCGCACGATGCAAGATAGCTGCCGCATCATCGTATCGGCCACGACGCGACAAACAGCAAGCAAGCAGAACGTAAGCCTCACTTGGACAATCGCCCTGTCGATGCCATTGATGCAGTGATAGTTCAACACCTGCAAGCTCACCTTGATTGCAAGCAATACAAAGCTCTGACAAGCGTTCATTAGATTGTGATTTTAATACGTTCTTTGTCAATTCTCTGACTCCATCTCCACAGAGGATCGTTCCTATACGGATGGTATCGGCTGTAACGTGGGTGTGGTTTAGCGAGTTTGGGCAAGAGAGTGGGGGAATTGGGGATTTCGAATTTGGGATTTCAAATTTAAAATCAATAGAACGTCCCCTATTGCATCATCTGGGAATGCAACTTGCGTATCAGTGATCAAATGGGGAACTTAAAGCCAGAAAATCATGGCCATTGAAATAAACTCGAAAACCAAAATCCAAAATTCCTACTTGAACACCACCATGTTGTCTCGATGGATCACTTCAGCATAAGCTTCGCGTCCGAGAATTTTGAGGAATTGGTTTGATCGCTTGCCTTGGATGAGCTTCAGTTCAGCGTCCGAATAATTACTTAGCCCACGCGCCAAAGAAACCCCGTCTGTGCTAAGAACTTCAATCACTTGGCCGTGTTCAAAGTGGCCTTTGACTTGCGTGATGCCGGTGGCAAGAAGGCTTTTACCTTTGTGAGTCAGTGCCTTGGCAGCCCCGTCATCAATTGTGATCTTGCCTGAGGGACGGGAGGTCTGACCGATAAATCGGCTACGGCTGTTGAGTTTTTTCTTTGCAGGGACAAAGACGGTGCCCACCCCTTGGCGGCCTGCAAAAAGTTCAACAAGTACATTCGCAATACGCCCATTGGCGATGACGGCTACCTCCCCTGCATCGGTCACCAACTGAGCTGCCTCAAGTTTGGTACTAATGCCCCCGGTCCCTAATGCCGTTTTATCTTCACGCGCATACTTCATGCCACTCTTTGCATTCTCTACTAGGTCAATGCGTTGGCCTTGGTCATCAAGCAGGCCTTCAACGACCGAGAGAATCACCAGCACATCAGCACGCAATGCATTACATGCCAAAGCTCCAAGCATGTCATTATCACCAAAACGGATTTCATCCACCGCCACCGAGTCATTTTCATTGATAATGGGAATGCAACCAAAACGATGTGTCGCAGCAATGCAGTTACGAAAATTCAGATACCGCACACGGTCATCCAAATCACTGCGGGTTAAAAGTAGTTGTCCCACTTCTAGGCTGTGCTTTTCAAACGCATCATGGAAGCAGGTCATGAGCTTACGTTGCCCCACCGCCGCGACAGCTTGCAACTGCGCTACGTCCTTGGGTCTTTTAGATAGTTTCAGTTCTGCAAGTCCCGCACCAATAGCGCCGCTTGAGACCAGCGTGACCCAAAAGCCTTGGCTATGGAGTTGGGCAACCTGATCAGCCATGTGTTGGATGTAGGTTTGGTCTAGCTTGCCAGTGTCATCGGTGAGCAATTGCGTACCGAGCTTAACGACGATGTGTCGAGCTTTTAAAAGTTGATTTTGACGCAGGTGCGTAGAAGGCATGATTATTTTGCCTTATTTAATAGTTCAAAAAGAAGGTCTGCATGGCGCTGCGTAGCGCCATGCCGGGTGCGAATCACTTCTCTGCCAGCGGCTGCCAGTTTAAACGCCTCGTCAGAGTTGGCAAGCAGCCAGGCCGTTTTTTGAGCAGCCTCTGACACATTAGGTAGGATCAACATCCCTTTACCATCACTTAATGCATTGGCAACTTCGGTAAAATTACGATGATGAGGCCCGTAAATCACAGGCTTGCCCAACGCAACAGGCTCAATGGGGTCCGACCCACCCCAGCGATTAAAACTTCGCCCCACAATCACCACATCACCAAGGCAATACACTTTCCGCAACTCACCAAGTGTGTCCACCAAGAAATATCGCTGCTGATCCAAACCCCGGATTTTGTCATCTGGATGATTGGAAAGTCGAACCACTCCCGGGAACTGTAAAGCCACCGCATCAAAGCGTTCAGGCTTACGCGGGACGATGACAATCTGGACTTCCGGCCAGAGCGTTTTTTCCAGTTCATCAGCAAGTAATTTTTCTTCCTCATCACCGGTAGACCCCAGCACCACCACCGGACGATTGCGGTCAATGCCCATCGCTTTTGCTAATTCGTCTGCCCCATCGACCGTATCACAAAGGTCCGCAGCATCCCACTTCATCGTGTCCAACACATGCACATGATTAGCAGGTGTTCCCATCGCTGTAATGCGATCCGCATAAACCTGTGTTTGCATTGCAGCTGCGGCAAGTTTGCTAAAAGTGGGGCGCAATAGTGACGCAAATTTTTCATATCGCGGGAAACTCCGATCACTGATCCTGCCATTGATGACACAGATCGGAATCTGTCGTTGGTGACAAGCTTGCGTTAGATGCGGCCAAACTTCCAGCTCAACCGTGGCCACCACGTCCGGTTGGATGCGGTCTAAAAACGTGTTCACTGCGATGGATAGATCCAATGGGTATCGCACCACAGGGTGATTTTTGCCATAGAGTTTTTGGGACTGGGTAATGCCCGTGTTGGTGGTGTTCGCAATGACGATATTCAGATTTTCATCGCGTGAGACCAACTCTTCAATGAGTCTGCGGATAAGACTTGTCTCACCCACACTCACTGCATGCAACAAGATCGTTCGCTGCCCCGGAAGTTTGGCAAGTGTTTGGCCCTTGCCTAACC
>JAESSU010000120.1 GCA_016763955.1 Phycisphaeraceae bacterium
AATATCCCCACCCCCCCCGGATCCCCCGGAAGTTTCCCCAGTGTGATCGAAAGTCCTAGTAATTCGCTTGGTTCACAAAGTCTTCCTAGTGTCCCTAGTACACCCCAAACGCCCGCAATTGTTTCCCAAACTTCCGGGGTTTCCGGGACTTCCGGGGGGGAGGGGACGCGTGATGAGTTGGTGCGTCGGGAGTTGGCTGTGCTTTTGGGGCAGATCAAAGATTTGCCTGAAGTTTGGAGTCATGAACGTCAGCTGCATTGGTATGGTTTTGATGAGCAAGCTTATGTGATCAACCCTGATGCGATAACGGATGTGACATCAGCGGGAACGAATATTGCAACAGCTTTGGAGACGGTGCTCAATGAGCATCAGGGACACCCCATTAGTGCGGTGGTTTTGATTAGTGATGGGCGTACACCTCAGAGACTTGGTGCGGAGTTGTTACGCAAGCTTAAACAGTCTGCGGTGTCGGTGTTCACGGTTCCTGTGGGCACGCAGCAGCACATGTCTGATGTGGCAATCATGCAAGTTGATGCGCCCCGCCAAGCATATATTAACGATGTCGTTCCCGTGCGTGTTGAGCTAAGTCTACAACCCCAAGACCAGAGGGTTGACCCCACACGTGTGAAGGTTCAGCTTATTGACATGCAGTCGGGTAAGGTTCTTGATGAGGTATCGCCCACGGATGAAAAGCTTTTGGTTCCGGTGCAATTGAATGTGAGATCACAGGAAGTGGGCAGGCGTGATTGGCAGATCAAGGTGATTTATGAACCGAGCTCTGCTTTAGCGGGCGAGCTTAATCTTGAAAACAATCAGCAGCTCGTCACGGTTCAAATGATTGATCAGCCGGTGCGTGTGTTGTATATCGAGGGTTATCCGCGTTGGGAATACCGTTATCTTAAAAGTATTCTCATGCGAGAAAAGTCCATTAAAAGTAGCATGTTTTTAATTAGTGCAGACCAGCAGTTTGCTCAGGAAGGTGATGTCCCCTTATCGCGTTTGCCTCAGACGGCTAAGGAATTTGAGGCGTATGATGTGATCATCATTGGCGATGTGCCTTCAAGACATTTTAGCTCACAGCAGCTCAGTATGATTCGAGATCAAGTTGCCTCAGGCGGTGCAGGGCTGATTTGGATCGGCGGTGCACGTTGGACGCCGGTGACATATGACAGCACGGTGCTTGCTAATTTATTACCCATGCGACAAGTTTCTGCTGTGGGAGCTTTGGGGAACCAACCTTTAAAAGTGATCCCCACAGAGTTAGCAAAAAGTTTGCAGGTCTTACAACTCGAAACACCATCTGTTAACACAGGCCTCCGAATAACTTCCCTGGATAAAATTCGCGGCGGACTTTCGGGTGGACTTCCGGGGGGGCTTCCGGGGCTGAGGTGGGTTCAGCAACTTGGGGAGCTTAAACCTGTGGCTGAAGTGTTAGCGATGGGGCAATTCATGCAAGGCAATCAAGAGTCGATCCCGTTAATTACGTCTCTGCGATATGGTGCAGGTCAAACACTGTACGTCGCATCGGATGATTTTTGGCGATGGCGGTATGCCAAAGGCGATCTGTACTACCAACCGTTTTGGACACAGCTAGTGCGTTTGTTAGGTCGAAGTCGATTGAGTCAAACTGATCAGGCCACGCAGCTAAGTACCGCCCATCAGCGACTCTTGCTTAAGCAAAACACCATCGTCAAATTTACGACTCGTGATGCTCTGTTACTTGAGCAAAATCGTGGGACTGTCAAAATCCTTGTCGAGCGCATGCGTGATGGCCAAGTGGTGGATCAAATCGACCTGCTGCCCCAAAGTACAGTAACCCCCGGAACCAGTGAATCAGGGAAAGCTTCCGGGGGCGGGGGCGGTCGGGTTTATCAGGTGATTTGGCAGCCTAGACATGCTGGAAGACTTCGTCTTTATCCTGCGGATACGATGCTCGGAGCCTTAGGTCAGGTTCAGAGTTTTATTCAGGTGCAGCATCCTGATGATGAAATGCGGATGCCCTTGCCTGATCATGAATTGTTAAAACGCCTTGCCGCTGATACGGGCGGTCAGGTCGTTGCTTTAGATAAACTCACTGACTTAGCGTCGATGGTTCCCAATCGAACACGTCGGACACCGGATGACATTCGGTATCCGCTGTGGCATGATTTGTGGGTTTATGGCTTGTTTGTTTTGTTAATTACGATGGAATGGGTTTTGCGTAAGGTGTGCAAACTGGTGTAAGTCAATGAACCGAATTTGTGTACAACTTCAGAAGGTCGCACGTTTGAGCCGAATGCTGCTGTTGACTCAGCGGGTATTTCAGGGACTCAGCGGGCTGCTGTTGATTGCGCTAATTAGTGGTGTGAGTGATTATCTTTTGCGTTTGCCGGGGATGGTTCGTTTAGTCAGTGATGTGTTGGTGTTTGGTTTAGCTGGCGTGTGGTTTTTTACGCGGATGGTGCATGTCGCACGTTTTAGTCCGACGCTCACACAGTTAGCGATGCGCGTAGAGGTGATGTACCCGCAGCTTAAGCACAAGTTTGCCAGTGCGATTGATTTTTTGATTCATGAGCCTGGATCAGCTCACAGTGATACGATGCGAAAACTCGAAACGTTGAGTTTGGATCGTGTGGAAAGTCAGATGCAAGATGTGAATCTTATGCGTCTATTAAATCCAACCCATGCTGTGCGGTATGGCTGCGTCTTTCTTGCTCTGGTGCTGATCATGGGCGCGATAGCATGGACAACACCACTAGGATTTTCGCTTGCAACGTCGCGATGGCTCAAGCCTTTAGGGAGTGCTCAATGGCCCCGACGTGTGGAAGTTAAAAGTCTTAACAGCCAGCGTGTCTGGCCTGTCGATAGCCCTCTTCCGATGCAATTGGTTGTCGAGCGTGGTTATCACAAAACCATGCGTGCATGGCTTAATTACCGTTATCTTACAGTGGGCGATACACACCGTTGGCAATCGGTTTTAATGACGCAACAAGCTCAGGCCCAAAAACAAAATCCTCGATTTGAAAGACTTATTGATCTGAGTAATTCGCTGTTACCTGCTGACCTGCCTGCTCAAATAGAGTTTTATTATCAAGCAGATGATGGCCAAACAAAAAAGCAGCAGATTAATATTGTTGCGCGTCCATCGGTGCAAAGTGTGGAGCTCCATATCACGCCTCCAGAATATGCCCTGGGCCTTATTCGTGATCAGAAGATTGCATGGGATATGACTCAAACCCATGCGGGATTGCTTCGTTCGACTCGTGTGCTTACGGGGTCGACAGTCAAGATGAAAATCACGTTAAATAAACCTGTGATAGCGGATGAGCCACAGAAAATTTTAGCGGGTTTGATGAACTCTAGTGATTCAACGCTGAGAGTGGATGAGGCATTTGCTCACATACTTCATATTCAATGGCCTTTGATGCAGACGATGCAAAGTTTGCTTTTGGTTGAAGATGAATATGGACTGACGAATCTTTCTGAACAGCAGTATCGTATTGAAGCCCTTGCAGATGAGCTGCCCTCGGTGAGTCTAACGCAACCAGTTCAGGATGTTTCGGTATTGCCCACTGCTAAGTTGCCTGTGATTGCCATTAGCCGAGATGATGTTTCTCTTGAACGTTTAACGATCACGCTTAAACGCCAGGAAGCTGAGAGTGAAATTCAAATTCTTGCTCAGCAGACTGGACGTCAAAATGAATTGAACTTGCAGGCCCTTTTGGACATTAAAAAACAAGGCGGTGTTCCGGGCGATGTGTTTGAAATGGTTGCTATTGCTCAGGACAGTTATCAGCTTGTAAGCCAAACACATCCGCCGGTGCAATCGGGTATGCGGCGGGTTCATGTGATTGATGAAGAAAAATTCACCCAGCAAATTCGGAGTCAACTAGGTGTCATTCGACAGATGGCATTAGGGCTTTTAGCAGAGCAGCAGCTTCTAGAAAAAGTGCCGCCAGCCACCGCTAAGCCTCGTCAAAAACGTGTCACCGAGCAGCTTACGCAGCATCGTCAAACACTTGATCACATCAATGATCGAATGGTGAAAAACGGCTTAAAGTCCGAGCCTCTACAGCAAATCGTCGACCGATCCAAACGCCTTTTGGATCAGGCTAAACAAGCTTCAAAACAAGCGACCAGCCAACTTGATGAGCCCCAACGCCAAGCTTCTGCACAGATGCAAAACCGTGTGAGTAAAAACCTGACTGCTTTAGTCGAACTTTTAGATCAAGGCCGTGATGCACTGACATTACAATTACTGCTTCAACAGTTAGAAGCACAGCAACAGCATCTGCTCGAACAATCTCGAAAGTTATTGCCCAAAACCCTTGGCAAAACCACTGACGAACTTGATGATCAAACCCAAAAACAGGTCAGTGAACTTGCCCAACAACAGCAATCACTAAGTCAACAAGCAGGCGGCCTGCTGAATCGTATGCGTCAAACCGCAGAACGCTTAGCACAGCAAACTCAAGCGCAAGATAAAGCCTCCGCAGAGTCTCTTGCACAAGCAGCATCCACCGCACAAAAACAAGGTCTCAAACAAACCATGGAGCAAGCCGCGAAGTCTGCCAGCCAAAACCAGCTTGCGCAAACGACTTCACAGCAGCAGCAAAGCCTCGATATTATCCAGCAGATGCGCAAGCAAATGGGCCAGCAGACCAAACGCAAACAAGCCATTCTCAAAAGGCAGATGGCAGAGTTGGCTGAGCTTCTTAAACAACTAGCCAAACGACAACAACAGCAAATCGACCAACTCCGACAAGCCAATGACATGTTAAGTCTCGTTTAGCTTCAAGTCCTGCTAAGGCAAAACACCATCAGTGTGCAAGACCAAGCGATGAGTAACCCGCAAACTCAGCAGGTGGCTCAGGACATTGAGCAAGCAGTCACCGAGCAAGCCCATGCAGTGAGACAATTGCGTGACCAGCATCAGGCCAATAGTCGCACGCACGAAGTTCAAGCATTGGCTCATCTAAATAATGCTTTGGCTGCTGTAGAGGAAGCACAAAAGAAGATCGACAAAGATCAACAAAAGCAGCAACGTGATGAATTGCAAAAAGCTTATGAGCAACTTGCTGACCGTGAAAACCAGTTAGCAGTCAAGGTCAAACCTTACGCAGAGCTTGATACTGTTGGCCGACGTCACCGCCGTGATCTGCGTAAAATTTCCGGCGAACAGGATGAATTACGAACAGCGATTCGTCAGCTCAAAGAGCAGGTTGAGCAAACCACGCTCTTTATTCATCTCCACGAACAGATGGATAAAATGCTCTTGGAGATCAATAGCAAATTACGAGCGGGCAGTGAACTTAAGCAAGCGAACTATCAGCAACACAACATCGCAAATCGTCTTCGTCAGATGGCTAAAGTTTTACAGATGCAATCCAAGCAGGAACGTTTTTCAGAGGCGCAAGAAGGTGAGTCCGGCGGCGGTGGTGGCGGAGGCAGTAAGCCTTCCGCTGGTGTCGTCCCGCCGATTGCAGAATTGTTACTGTTACGCGAAATTCAGATGGGTCTCCATAAGCTAACCCAAGAGGCTCAGCAGGCCAATGCTTCTGAAGACCAAATTTTAAATTTGTTTAGCCAACAGCGTGATTTATCTGACATGGGGCAAAAACTCATTGACAAATTCATGCAAAACCAGCAAGCTCAACAGATGGAAGTTGTGCCTAAGCAGTCCGATCTTGAAGGTGGTGAGAAATGAAACAGATAACATGCCATCATTCTTTTCTAGGTTTTACGTTCTTTGTGGTGAATAAGGCCTTGTGTTTTTGTGCTTGTTTATTGTTTTTTACGCCCCATGCACTAGCTCAGGATTTACCTTCATTAGATGAGCTTTTGGACTTGGATGTGCCTAAGACACAAAAGCAGCCGGTGATTGAAGATCAGCCCATTGACCCTGATGAACTTTCGCCAGCTGGCGGGCGTGATGCGATGCAGCGTGCTGTGAATAACATGCACAAGGTGGCTAAACGCATGGGGGACAACCGTGATGTGAGCTTGTCTTTGCAGCGTTTGCAGGAAGAAATTATCAAGGATTTGGATCAAGTTATTGCGTCAGCCAAAAAGCAGAAGCAAAAATCCAGTTCATCATCTTCGTCATCATCTTCTGGCTCACCCTCTGAAGATCAGCAAAAACAAAGCAGTACAAAATCCAACTCCAGTGAGCGAAGTGATGCACAAAAAGGCAACGCGCAACCACAAAGTTCATCACAAAAAACTTCCGCCAAAGACGGCAATCCAGCAGATATTGCTGCAAAGATGGCGGCTCAAAAGCCAGGCGATGTGGCTAGGCCTTTAGAATCGAGCAAGGTAGAATGGGGCAATCTCCCGCCGCGATTGCGCGATGAATTGATGCAAGGCACACAAGAACGTTTTAGCCCTGTGTATGAAAAACAAACCCAAGCCTACTACCGCCGTCTTGCAGAGGAGGCTAAGTAATGCGTACTGATAAAACCATTTTGAATTTTGAATTTCGAATTTCGAATTTAAATCAATCCAAACAAACCGGTAGCAATTTCTCCCGGTCTAATCAAATCCAAAATTCCAAATTCCAAATGCCAAATGCCTTTTGTGTTTACCTGTGTTTATCTGTGTTTATCTGTGGTGCGTTGTTTTTTACACCCTGTGCCTATGCACAAAAAAACGACCTTGGCAGTACGCCGCCTAACTTTGTGGAAATTAACCAAGCGATGCGATTAGGTGTCGAACGCGGCTTAGCGGCATTGGCCCAATCCCAAGTCGATGACGGGAGCTTTGGCGGTGAACGTTATGGCAAGCATGTGGCAATCACCGCCCTTGCGTGTTTGGCATTCATGGCAGACGGGAATCTTCCCGGACGTGGACTCTATAGCCAAAACGTCACCAAAGGCATGGACTTTATCCTCGATAATGTGCAAGAGACAGGCCTAGTCTCTGCCAACTCGCCACATGGGCCGATGTACGGTCACGGATTTGCAACGCTATTTCTTGGTGAAATCTATGGCATGACCGGCGAAGCACGTGTCCGCGAAGCACTGATCAAAGCAACTCGACTGATTGTCGATAATCAAAATCACGAAGGTGGCTGGCGCTATCAACCTGCCCCTGTCGAAGCAGATATCTCAGTCACCATCTGCCAGATCATGGCACTTCGATCTGCTCGCAATGCTGGTATTCATGTGCCCAAAGCCACCGTCGATCGTGCGATTCTCTATGTCCGTCAATGTCAGAATCCAAACGACGGCGGTTTTCGTTATATGCTCAATACCGCGGGCTCATCTTTTGCCCGATCCGCAGCAGGTGTGGCGAGCCTTTACTACGCAGGTGTTTATCAAGATGATGCCTTGCAAACAGGACTGGATTACCTCATTGGCCAACGCCCTAGAGGCAGTGTCACCTCCACGCCCCACTATTACTACGGTCAGTATTATGCAGTGCAAGCTATGTTTCTAGCAGGCGGACATTATTGGGAAAATTGGTATCAAAGTATTCGCGATGAACTGCTCGCTCGCCAATCTCAAACAGGTACGTGGGACTCAAGCTATGGGGACGACTACGGCACGGCCATGTCACTGCTGGTCCTGCAAATCCCAAACCGACTGGTCCCAATCTTCCAACGATAAACGTTAGGAAAAAATGGAACCACTGATGAATAACGCCCCTCGGAATAATGACAGATGTTTAAAACCCATGGCCAAGTGGGGCATGCGAAATATCGCGTGTCTCTGTTGTTTGTTGTTTATTCAAGGGGCCCTTGCTCAAAATCAACAACCTTTGACATTACTCGTGGATCATAATCTTAAGTACCATGCGGTTGGCTTAGAATCAGTCACTGAATCCGTGGTCGGTTTTTTTGATCGTCAATGGTCCTATCAAGAATTACCCCGCAACCAAGTTTTACAATTACGCAATATTGAAGACCGCTCTGTTGAGCCTTTGTCTGCTTCTGCACAAAAAGCGATGCTCACGCTAACAGATGGCCAACGTTTTGTCGGCACGATGCAGCTAATCGAAAACCAAGAAAATCGTAAAGATCCATCGGTTGTTCACTGGTACTCGCCGATGCTCGGCCCGATTGCGGTGCCTTTAGACCGTGTTAAAACCATTGCTTTTATACCGAGCTTACGCAGTCAGACAAGCCAAAAAGATGACAGGGTGCGACTTGTCAATGGTGATGAGCTTAGTGGGTTTTTGCTGAAGATTAATCACCAAGCGTTGGAGCTTGAGCTAGCGAATCAGACTGCCGCCACGAAAATAGATTTAGATCAAGTCACGTTCATTGAGCTTGCAAACCCACGGGTTGAAAATACTAGCCCCATGCAGCATATCTACTTTGTCGATGGCACCATATTGCATTGCCAGGAGGTTCTACTTAATCGCCAGATGCTTTTTGTCACTGGAACGCATTGGCAATCGCATCACAAAATTCCTATGCGTGAAATCGTGCGAATTGATTTAGCCTCACGCAAGCACCATATCACTTCATTGACCCATGAACCTTATGAAATACTCAGCGGCGCTCAAGCTTTTGGTGTTAATCTCCCGCCCCATCTTTCCGATGACGCGATTCAATTACATGCCCCCCTATCGATCCGCTTTAATTTGCCTAAAGGTGCGACTCGTTTTACGGCTAACGCCCAAATTAATTGGCAAGATACAGACCCCCCCCGTGCGCGAAGTTGGACAGACTTTGTGCTCAAAATTTTTATTGATGACAAGCTGACTTATGACCAACAGTTTAATAGCCAGTTTCAACAACAACGCCTAAATCTCTTGATCCCCAATCACAGCAAACACATTACCCTCAAACTCTTTGCCGGTCTTAACGGCCCGGTGATGGATCGACTTCGCTTAATGGAACCCGTTGTACTGATCGAAAATAAATGACCACGTTAACGACTTTTTTAGACACTAACAAGACTGATCTTCGTAAAAGTAATCGGAATCGAACCGCTACGACAAACACACCACAATTTGCTACCCTGTGTCGAACAACACGCCAAACACGATAGGAATATCATGAACAATAGCAATCTTTTTGACGTGACCCACAAGGTCGTCCTTATCACCGGCGGAGCTTCGGGTATCGGCAAAGCCATCGCCGCTGCGTTTGTTGGGGCCGGGGCGAAAGTCGTTGTCGGTTCACGGACACTGGAAAAAGTTGAAGGTGCTGTCACTGAACTTAATGCCATTGATGCAGGTAAAAGTGATAGCCCCGTGGCATCAGGCGTTGCTTTGGATGTCACATGTGACAACTCCGTTGAGCGAGCCGTTAATAAAACCATGACCCTTTATGGCCGCCTCGACTGCATCGTCAACTCGGCTGGGATTATGATCAAAAAGCCTACCATCGAACTCACCGCTGATGAATTTAATCTCGTTCACGAAACCCATGTCACCGGCACATTGCGTGTCTGCCAAGCAGCTGAAAAAATATTCCGTGAACAACACAGCGGCTGCATCATCAACCTTGCATCCATTAGCTCCTTTGTCGATCTCACCCAAGTGACCGCCTACGCTGCTGCTAAAAATGCGATCCTCGGCTTAACCCGCAGTCTTGCAAATGAATGGGCCAAGCATGGCATCCGAACCAATGCCATTGCCCCGGGCTTTGTCCCCACGGACATTAACCGCAAGATGATCGAAGGCACGGATCGTGGCCGCCGGATTCTTGAACATACACCCATGGGACGCTTTGGTAGTGGTGAAGAAATTGCTGGTGCTGCAGTCTTCCTCGCATCACCAGCTGCTCGATTTATTAATGGTCATACCATGGTCATTGATGGTGGTTACTTAGCCAGTGGTATCGG
>JAESSU010000121.1 GCA_016763955.1 Phycisphaeraceae bacterium
TCCATGTTATTAACGTTAAAGGCACCAATACCGAACCCACCATTATAGGCTAGTTCGAACATGGGTTTAGAGGTCATGAGCATGGCTCAAATTCCTTTTTGCAGAGCTTCTTAAATAGAAGCGGTAATTGATTACATCCAGCGTAGTACACTACTCCAGACAGGCTGTTATAATTCCAAGGCGATACTGTACCTCCTTAGGCACACATCTACATCAAAAGAGCAATTGTACCATAAACAGCATTTTTTGCAGGCAATGCAATACTTCCACTTTGTAATGATTGAGCAATACCATGGCAAACTTATACAACATCACCGCAGCAAAAGGTTTCCGAACCGGTGGGACCACCTGCGGCATCAAGGCTTCAGGTAAACCCGACCTTATGATCATCACTTCAGACTCCCCCTGTTCAGTAGCGGGGGTTTTTACAACAAATAAAATGCCCGGAGCGCCTGTCGTGGTCTCCAAACGACACGTCCGCAACGGTAAGGCACAAGCAATCGTATGTAACTCAGGTATTTCAAATGTTTGCACAGGCCCACAAGGTCTAGCTGACGCACTCACCATGTGCTTGCAAACGGGCGAACAACTCGGCATCGATCCCGCAGATGTACTCGTCTGTTCCACGGGGGTCATTGGACACATGCTCCCCATGGGAAAAATCGAAGCAGGCATCGAAAAACTTGCTCCAAAACTTGCCAAAGGCCCCAAGGCAGATTCGGCAACCGCCCGGGCAATCATGACCACAGACTTAGTCCCCAAATCATCACTCATACGATTACAACTCGGCAGTAAAACCATTCACATGGGTGGCATCGCCAAAGGATCAGGCATGATCGCCCCCAACATGGCAACCATGCTCAGCTTCATCACCACTGATATTGCCATCACACCTATTCTTCTTAAGCAGGTTCTCAAACGTGCTGCCGATGTCAGCTACAACCGTATCAGCATTGACGACGACACCTCCACTAGTGACAGCGTTCTAATCCTAGCCAATGGTCAAGCAGGCAATCGACTCATCGACAAGCCAGGGAAAAATCTTGATGCGTTTGAAGCAGCACTCACCACATTGTGTAAAGACCTTGCCTATCAAATTGTCAAAGATGGTGAAGGTGCAACGCGAGTCTACCGTGCTCAAATCTCCGGCGCAGCCTCACTAAAAGATGCCAACCGTAACGGCAAAACCATCGCTAACTCACCTCTAGTCAAAACAGCCATTCATGGGAATGATCCAAACTGGGGCCGTCTCGTCATGGCAGTGGGACGTAGCGGCGCAAAAGTTAAACCCGATAAACTCGACATCGGTATCGGTGGCATACTACTGTGTAAAAGCGGCGAACCCGTCCAACTCACTAAAGCTCAACTTGCCAAAATCATCAAACACATGAAGTCCAAAGAAGTCTTACTCACCGTCAATCTCAATCTCGGTCAAGGTGAAGCCCAATGGTTAGGATGCGATCTCTCGCGTGAATATATTACCATCAACGCAGACTACACAACCTAACCTAATCACTGAAATACACGCTTGCTTTTAAACCGCACCTTCACCTTTATATGATGATTCTAAAACTCAATCACTTTAAAAAGACACTGCTAACGTAGTGACTTTTTTTATGTCAACAATTTCCAAAATTCAAAACAAAACGATTGACGCGTCATGTCATCAAGCTTTACATTAAACATATCGCCAGTCTCCGATGTGAGCCGAAAGGGACGCATCGTGAATCTCAACTTCCCCGACCTGTGGCATAAATCCACAAGCTTTCTGGATCACTATCGTAGTTTTATATTGAGCCTGATTTTCACCGGTCTGCTAGCAGGTTACCTACTAGGCTGTGAAGTCAAAACGCCAAGTCTCATCGACCCTGCGCAATTGGTTTCCGCAGCACAATTACAATCAGAAGCTCACAAGCTTCAAGCTCAATACACCCAACGTGAAAAACAATTACAACTGCAACTTGAAACATTAACACTTGAGCAACAGGATTTTAATACCGGTCTGATCACTGCTGTTAATGATCTTGAAACCAAGACTCAACAACGCCAGCAAATCATCGACACCCTAGGCGGACTTGCAGTGCAAGCTGCACAAGGCACAGCCAATCCAATTAGCGCCCTTACCGCACTCATAGGTCTCGTCAGTGCAGGCTCAGCAGTTGGGTTAGGGCTCGATAGTCTGCGTAAAGATCGTGTCATTAAAAATCTCAAAAAAAAATCTGACAACGCCGCTGTAACTTAACTCATTCACACAAGCCTACAGGTAAGCCACCCTGGTGAATCTGTACGGGCCGGTCACTTATCCATCACCTAGCCCACCTCTTCATCACGTTTACTATTCGTTAAAAAACGCTCCATTAACAGCACAAAGGCCCACACCATGATGCTCAAACCATCGGACAGCTATACTGCGCAATTCACAACGCAACATCCAGACACTGCCGTTGCAACCAACGCTGACAGCCTCCCCGTCGCAATTGCCACACGCAATGGCACAGATGATGCAGGCTTTGTTCTCACCGTCACCAACATGACCATCGGACGCTATAAAATCACCAGCACCATCCCAGTCAACTACATCGCTGGCGATCTCATTCAAATCACAATCCAGGCCACCGTGGCCACAATCGCAGCGACCGCTATTGTCGATCACTTTACCATCGACACAAAACGCAACAGCGACCTCAACGACTTTAACGCTTCGACGCAATTCATCACCGTTGACAACATCACAAACAATGCATTAGCAGAATTTTTCACCACAAACTCAGGTGTTCTTTTCAATTCAGCCGTCGCAGGTTCCGTCGTTAAAGAAGTCGTTGATAACGTCGTAATCGCAATAAGCAATGACTGGACCACCGCCGAACAAGAACAAATTCGCTATCGGCTAGGCATTGACGGAACAGCATCCACCCCAGTTGCAACAGGCGATCTTTCAGACATTAAAACCATTCTCCAGGCAGCAACTCACAAATGAAAATATTAAACCAATACCCATGGCTTTTATCAGCGATCCTCACACTCACGGGATGGGTCTGGGTCATGGCAGGCGAACGTGCTGTCACCCAACAAAAACTCGACAACCTAGACACACGAATCATGACCGTTCAACAGCGTAATCAAATGCTTAGTGACAAACTCGTAGCCATCCACAACTCCGTTACGCAAGTCAAAACCGATGTCCGCTGGCTCCGTGAAAGCTGGGCAAACAAACGACAGCAAGAAAGCTTAATCCATGATTAATATGAACACACTACACCCAAACATTGAAAGTTCCATTCGTGATTTGGCAGTCCCAATAAGCCAAATTCACACAGACGAAAATAACGTCCGTAAACACCCGGAAGAAAACCTTGAAGCTATCAAACGAAGTCTCGAATCCTTCGGTCAACAAAAACCTATCGTCATTGACAAACACAAAACATGTCTAGCGGGCAACGGCACATTACTTGCGGCACGGGCGCCTGGCTGGACCCATCTTGCAGCCGTTGCCTCTGAATTATCTGGCACAAGCGCCCGTGCCTACGCCATTGCTGACAACCGCACCACAGACACAAGTCAATGGGACGAGGACAAGCTCGCGTCACAACTTGCTGCCCTGCAAAACGACATGGACTTTGATCATCTGACCACAGGCTTTAACGACCAGCAGATTGAAGATGCCATCAGCAAAGCCATGCAAATCCAAAATATCTCACAGCCGGATATAGACATCCCAGACATCTGTCAGGTACTCGTGGCATGTCAAAACGAGTCTCAACAAAAAGAACTATTTGAACGCTTAGAAGAGGAGGGATACACATGCCGCATATTAACACTGTAGTTCAATCACCTGTCTTTGATAGCTTTCGTGTCCGACAAGTTGCAGGCCTCTTTGATGTCCCTATCAGTTCTAAAAGCTCACAGTCATTTGATGTCCAACTTCCCGGACTCGATCAAGACTGGCTCATTGGCGCGATTGTCGGGCCCTCAGGTTCAGGCAAAAGTACCATTGCCAACAAAGCCTTTGGCAAGAACGGCTGCATCGCTCCACAGAGTTTAACCGACAGTCACGACTGGCCGCATGACAAGGCAGTCGTTGATGGCTTTGATCAATCACTGCCAGGCAAGCATGTCACCGCAATGCTCAACGCAGTAGGATTTAGTTCACCACCTGCATGGATTCGCCCGTGGCATGTTCTTAGCAATGGCGAAAAATTCCGTTGTGATCTGGCCCATGCCCTACTTAAAGACCAGCAAGTCATTGCCTTTGATGAGTTCACCAGTGTGGTGGATCGTCAGGTCGCTCGCTTTGGTTCAGCCGCTGTTGCAAAGACATTGCGTGCAGGTCGAGCAAAATGTCAACGTTTCGTTGCAGTGACTTGTCATTACGACATTCTGCAATGGTTAGAACCCGACTGGTGGTTGGATATGGCAGACTCAACACTGCACTGGGGGTCAGTTCGGCGACCCGACATCCAACTCAAAATCCATGCCTGCAAAAAAAATGTATGGGGACTGTTTAAGCACCATCACTATTTAAGCAGCACTTTAAATAACGCGTCACGATGTTACATCGCAACATGGGACGACAAGCCTGTAGCCTTTTGCTCCACACTGCATCTCTATGGACACAGTGACATGCGGATCATTCACAGACTTGTTGTTCTACCTGATTTTCAAGGCCTTGGCGTCGGCCCAGCATTATTAGATGAAGTTGCAAAAATCGAAGCAAAGAACATGCGTGTGACGATCGTCACATCACATCCAGCCCTGATTCGTAGCCTATCTCGCAATCCCAAATGGCGATGTGCAAACGTCGTTAAATGCGGACAAGCACACAAGGGCATCCTTGCTCGAACGGGTAAAAAAATTGGCTCCATGGGACGTATCACCGCATCGTTCCGTTACCGAAAGACAGTTGCGTGACAAATGACCCTAAAGAAAAAACCGACCAAGACCACCGTAAAACAGCAAGCCATCGTCGACCGGCGGATTCGCGCGTTGGAGATGCGTAAGGCAGGCTTAACCTATGCACAAATCGCCAAGTCTCTTGATGTGAGTGAACGTACCGTTCTTAACGACATCAAACAAAGCGTTAAAAACAAAACCAATTCACAGGATATTGAACGTGCAGTTGATCTATTGCGAATTGAAATGGCCATGCTCCCCCTTGCCAAAGATGTCCGAAATGGAGATCACAAAGCCATCGACCGATGGAAGCAACTCATCGACATGAAACAGAAATTACTTGAACGTCAAGACAATCTAGCAGCCAACGATTCAGAACAAACCCTACGCGTCAAAGTTGTCAGCGAAGTGGATATGGAAAAAATATGAGTCTCACACAAACACAATCCATCTCAAATCAGAACAAACCTTACCGCCCTTATGGTGTCGCTCGTGACTTACTGTATTGCCGTGAACCAGAGATCCTCATGGAAGGCCCCGCAGGCACGGGAAAGACACGAGCGCTACTCGAAAAAGCAAACCTCTGTGCGATGAAGTACCCAGGCATGCGAGCTTTATTCGTGCGAAAAACGCGGGAATCCAGCACGGAATCGGTTCTGGTAACACTCGAAGAAAAAGTCCTCCCTACCGGCTGGCCAATGCTCAGTGGCCCATCACGAAGACAACGCCAAAACTATCGCTACCCCAACGGGTCAATTTTTGTCATCGCAGGGATGGATCGTGCAAGCCGAATCATGTCCACAGAATATGACATGATCTTTGTCTTCGAAGCTCGCGAGCTTACTGAAGACGACTGGGAATCACTGCTCACACGATTACGCAATGGCATGATGCCTTACCAACAAGCGATCGCGGACACCAATCCCGATGCGCCCACGCATTGGCTAAATCAACGTGCGTTGCGCGGGCAAATGACGCGACTGCTTAGCCGCCATGACGACAATCCAAATGTCACGAACGAATATAAAAAGCGGTTAAATCATCTCACCGGTGTGCGTCGTGATCGACTCTACAAAGGCATCTGGGCTGGCCAAGAAGGTGCGGTCTACGACCTTTGGGACCCTGCGGTACATCTCGTTAATCACAGCGATATTCCCCTTGAATACAGACGTATTCGCAGCATTGACTTTGGGTATACCAATCCGTTTGTCTGTCAATGGTGGGCAATTGATTCTGATGACCGCATGATCCTTTACCGTGAACTGTATTTGAGTCATGGTTTAGTAGAAGACCATGCTCAGTTCATTGCCAAGCACTCACAAGGCGAAACTTACGAAGCAACCGTCTGTGATCACGATGCCGAAGGCCGCGCAACATTAGAACGTTACGGCATTGAAACAATCCTCGCAAAAAAATCCTTGCGTAGCGGCATTCAGTCTGTCACACGAAGGCTCAAAAAAGAAGCTGACGGGAAACCGCGACTGATGCTCATGCAAGATTGTTTAATTCAAACCGATCATCGTCTTGCCGAAAAACAAAAACCAACCAGTACCTGTCAGGAATTCCCTGGCTATATCTGGCATCGCGGGACGGATGTTTCAGAAATGCCAGTGATGGTCAACGATCACGGGATGGACGCGATGCGATATGCCGTGGTGTACTTGGATGGATTAACTCAAAACACATTAGATGTCCGCGTTCTGGGCAAATAGAACCTCTTGAGACTGAAGGAACTTTTCACATGTTCAGTAAACTTAAAGCCATTTTTCGACGACAAAGCTACACACGATCATCAATTAATTTTCTCGATGGGCTAGGCACACATGGTGCCAAAGCACGTCCATTTGATCATGATGCAGCAGTGAGGCAGTGTAGCAACTGGGTCTACGCGGCGGCCATGCTCAATGCCAATGCCGTGGCATCTGTTCCCTTACGACTGTATATGCGAACGCGCAACGGCAGCAAGCTTTTCAAAACAAAATCGGTCACACTCCAACAAAAAAAACACTTAGCAGGCGATAGCACCACGGGTATTCGCCCGAGTCAAACCGTCATGCGTAAAGCTGCCCAGTGGGGAGATCAATTTGAACAAGTGGTGGATCGTCACCCTGTCCTGGATCTCTTGCATCAAGTCAACCCGCATCAAAACGGCTTTGAACTTACCGTCTTGCGCATGCTCTACCTGCAAATCACCGGCAACTGTTATTTGCATCCCGTGATGCATGATTCACTACAACGCCCTAGTGAATTATGGCTAATGCCCAGTCAATGGACACGGGTTATCCCTTCCAAAGACAAGCTCGTCGACGGTTATAGCTATGGCAATAACCCATTGGAACAAGTTCGTTTTGAAGCCGACGAAGTGATTCATTTTCGCTTGCCCAATCTCAACGACATGCACTATGGCATGGGGCGTTTAGAAGCTGTCTGGAGTGCTTTGGGATTGCATGATTCTAAACGTGAAATGGACATCGCACGTTTCAACAACCACGCTCGCCCGGACTATTTACTAGTCGTTAAACAAGGCGCATCTGCTGAAGCGTTAGATCGATTTGAAAAACAGATTGATAGTAAACTTCGCGGGCCACGTAACAGTGGGAAGTTCATCACCATCACCGGAGATGTGACAGCGACGCCACTTAACATGCCGATGGATCAGATTGGTGATTCGGATCGTGTGCTTGAAGAAATTGCAGCCGGCTTTGGCGTGCCTATCAGCAAACTACTAGCCAACAATCCCAACCGCGCTAACGCGGAAGTTGCCGACTCTGCTTGGCTACGGGACACGATTTTACCTTACTGCAAGATGGATGAAGAGAAGCTCAACGAAAAGCTCCTTCCACTGTATGGCATTGAAGAAGAAGCATTCCTTGCTTATGACAACCCTGTTCCTGAAGACAAACAATACCAGCTTAACCGCCGCACAAAATATGTCGCAGCAGGCATTATGACTGCCAACGAAGCACGCCGTGAAGAAGGTCTTGAAGCCTTACCCGATGGTAACAAGCTTGCAATGTAAGACACAAACAATAGGAAATTAACAATGACACAGCCCCCCACAATATTTAGGAAACGTTTTGTCGCTGAACTTGGCGTCAAGCTGGAGGACCGCAGCGTGATCGCCAGCATCAGCAGTATCAACGTCGATCGAGATGGCGATGTGCTAATCCCTCAGGGTTGCGATGCCAGTGACTTTCTCAAATCCCCGACGATATTTTTCAACCATGACTACAATCTACCCATTGGTAAATGTACCGCGATCAAGCGTTCGCCACAGCATTTAGAAGCGACGACCATCTTCGCAAAACGTCCTAAAAATCATCGAGGCGACTGGCTGGCGGACACTTTGCTTTCGTTGTTTCAGCAAGAGGTGATCCACGGTTTTAGCGTCGGTTTTGCACCGATTGAAGGGCGCAAACCTACGACCAAAGACAAACAAGTTTTTGGTGACAAAGTTAATCATGTCTACAGCAAATGGAAGCTGTTGGAATACTCCGTTGCGCCGTTACCTGCCAATCAAGATGCATTGGCTTTGGCGGTGAGCAAGGGACTTGTTTCTGCCCAGGCGGTCGAACCTTACTGGCCGGAATTATGCCTTCCTAAAACCAAGAACAAAGTCATGATCGTTGTGCCCGCCATGCCAAAGTCCAAACGAATCTCGCAAATCACACAACGGCACATCGCCCGGATGCGAGGCCAACTGTATCTCGAATAACCCTCCCTCCCCCCGGAAGTTTTTTTAAATCAATATCAAATCATATCAACACTTTAGATTATCCATTCGAGTTGGAGAGTTGCCTGCCTTACGCAGTGACCGAGCCAAAGAAATGGCAAATAATCGGTGAAGTGAGAAACCTTTTTCAAATTTTAAACAGGAACAAACTCATGAATGAGCCGCAAAACATTACTCTCGAACAGTTCAAATCCGATGTCCTGCCCCAGATGATTACCCGTCATGGCACAGGCTCGAATCTTACCAAAGCCATCAAGGCTTACGCACAGGACAATAGTATCGTTGACGAAGACAACCAGCCTATCGGCATTGATGCAATGGTCATTGGCGATGAAGCGGACAGCCTAAGTGATGACCAAATTCAACGGATTGTCGAGAAGACTCTCTCAGCAACACTTCACAATAACAGCCGCATAAACAAAGCAACTTTTGCCTCTGGCGGTCGTCGAAGCAACATTCAAAACTTCGGCAACTTCGGGGAATACGCATTAGCTGTGCAAAAATCCAGCGCACCGGGTCGTCCTAGTGATCCACGTCTAATCACCAAAGCTCCGACAACTTTTGCTAACGAAACCACTGATGCAGCTGGCGGTTTCCTAGTGCCTCAAGAATGGGCAAATAAAATTTGGGAAGTTGTCCTCGGTGACGAATCCTTACTTTCACGCACCAACCAAATCCCCACATCACGCAACTCACTAAACATCCCAGTCAGTTCAGCAACTGCATGGGGCAACACCGGCGTACAAGCATATTGGGCCGACGAGGGTACAGCCATTACCCAGTCACGACCGGTTTTAGACAATCGCAATCTTCGACTCAACAAGTTAGCTGCACTGGTTCCTGCCAGTGATGAACTACTTGAAGATGCCACTGCTTTGTCTGCTTTTATTGGCCCTGAAGCTGCGCGTGCCATCCGATACAAAGTCGACGATGCGATCATCAACGGCGATGGTATCTCCAAGCCTACGGGTATTATGACTTCAGCGGCGACTGTCGAGGTTGCCAAAGAAGTTGGCCAGGCGGACTACACGTTAGAGGCAGCCAACATCGCCAAGATGTATTCACGCATGCCAGCAAGTAGCGTCAGCAACTCCGTATGGTTGATGAACCAAGATGTCTTGCCCCAACTATTGACCATGACATTGGGCAACCAGCCGATTTACATGCCCCCCAACGGCGTAAGCGATGCACCCTTTGGCATGCTCTTTGGTCGGCCCGTCATTCTCAGCCAACATGCTCAAGCTCTAGGCAATAAGGGCGACATCATGTTCGTTGACTTAAATCAATACCTGACGCTCACCAAAGCAGGTGGTATCCAAACCAACTCCAGTATCCATCTGTGGTTTGACTACGACATCACTGCGTTCCGCTTTACCTTCCGTATTGCGGGAATGCCTTGGCTTGATGCTCCGATCACACCGGACAACAGCCTAGAAACCATCTCGCCGTTCGTCACACTAGCACAGCGTTTTGTCTAATCCTTACGCCTTCTCTTTTCCTTGGGCTTTGTCTGCTTAACGGCAGGCAGAGTCTTTCCCCAATCGTCCAACCTCTTTTTTTTAAGCACGCAAACAAACAAAGGTAATCACCCATGGCTAATGAACTGCAATTAAGCTTCCAAGGCAACGCCTCGATTTATGCCATCATCCGCAGGCATAGCGACGCTTGGGTCTGGAACAACACGTTACTAAGTTTCGAATCATGGGACACTGCAAATCTAGATGATTACGACCTGCCTTTAAGCGATGCCGATGGCGATCTCTATCAAGCGAACTGGCCCTCAAGCATGGTAGCTGGGCAATACCGCCTGCTGTATTACCGACTCGCAGTAGGTGTACCTGCCGATGATGACTTATTGCTGGCAACAACGGACATGGAGTGGAATGGCATTGCAGCGAGTCCAGTTAGCAGCATTGAATTAGATGATGATGCTTTAACGACACTTGAATCAATCAAACGTCACTTACGTATCTCAGACGTTAGCAGTGATACATTACTTGCAGAGTTAATTAACCAAATCAGTGGCCGTATCCAGCTCATCTGTGATCGGCAATTCAAACGACAAATCCATCACGAACGATTAGCCAACGTCACCAACGGACACATTGTGCTTAAACATTTCCCCGTGCGCGCAATTGATCGTGTGAGCACGGGCAACCAAGCTGCCTTGACCGTGCAATATACAGGAAGCAGTATCCGCGCAAGTGTCGCCGTCAGTGGCACCGCATTACTACTGCGGACACTTGATGCCAATGGCACACTCACCACGCATACTCTGGAATTTGCCAGCTATCCAACGATCTCCATGCTCGTGGCAATCATCGACACACTTGCAGGTTGGGCAGGCACACTTAGTGAGGATGGCCCTAGTAACGAACTGCATCCAATGGTCGGAGCAGATGCCAAAAGCAATATGATCTGGCTTAATGTCCCCAATCACACCGACACGACATACCAACTCGACTGGCCCACAGGCTCCCTACGATTAGGACACCCCTTTAGTGCTGGCCCAGCTTTGGTGACCTACGAAGCAGGCTATGACATTATCCCTAGAGACATTGCCCAAGTTGCCAACGAACTAGTTGCCCAGGCGTATCACCTAGGCAGACATGATACGAATCTCCAACGTGAAAAACTCGGCGATCATGCAATGACGTTAGTTAGTGCAGTGAGTCTAAATGATGACCAACTTGCTCGGCTGCGTCCTTACATGAACCTTCAACTAGCAGGAGTTTGAATATGACAAGTAAAAGCCCCATCCATTTGCTAACCCAAAGAGTCTCGATCCTGCGATCAACCACGCCACTTAATGATTACGGGTTACCTGTTTTGACATGGCAAACACATCTTAAAAACGTTCCCGCAAAACTAGAATTATTCGACAGTCATTCAAGCACCGCAACACGTGAACATGTGCGATACAAAATTCATTTTCCCATTGGAATCGACATTCAACAAATGGATCGCATTTCAATTGATCAACGGTTGTATCAAGTGCTTGTTGTCACCAATCAAGACAGTGCCAACCCTCTTAAAACTGTCCTGACAACGGAGGTGCTACCATGACTCCTTTTGATATGACACAAGCAATCACCGCCTATCTGATCGCTGAATCAAACACCAACGCACATCTTCAACTTGTTGTTAGCCAAATGTATCTTCAACACGTCCCAGAAAGTGCGTTATTGCCTCACCTGCAAATTAGCATCGGTGATGTACAACATGAAAGTGATGCTGTCCAAAGCCTTGATTTTTCGGGAAAAATACAACTCACACTTGCCAGTTCGCTTTCACAAGGAACGCAACAAATCAGCGGCATCCAAAACGCATTGATCACAAAGCTAGACAGAAAACAACTGCTTATCCCGCCAAATCTTTTGCTGCAAATCTGGCTTGACAAAACCCAAGAACCTGAGATTCAGCGTGACCGCATTGTGCTAAGTAGCACATGGCAATGTCGGCTTAATGGATGACTTTACTGAGACTGGAAGACCCCATGATCAAATTCAAAATAGATCGAACCCATGGCACTTTATTGCGCCACACTGCCTTAGGACTTGAAGCAGAGCGCGTGGCCTATATCACAGGAATTGAAAATCTTAAGCAAGCACTCGAACACCCAGACTTACCAAAGATCGGCCAGGCACATCCGCAGATGCATAGCCTAATTGTCCGAAGTATGACGGCTAAACCTGATGGCCCTAATGCTGCGACCATCACGCTTTCTTATCACAATCCATCAGGCAACAACAGCGACAAGCCACAAGTCAAAGTCGGCTCGGCACTGCGTCAACAAACCACTGAAACCGACCTTAAGGGCAAGCGCATCACCGTCGCCTATTCAAGCACGGGGGAAGATCAAGACCTAATAATCCAAGGAGCACGCGTGACAGTACTGCGTCCTGAAACGGAGTTGACGTTTACCCGTTTGGAAACAACACATCCTGCAATCACTGCCAAAAAATATGCGGGCACAGTAAACCGTTCAATCATTTTTGAAGGAGGCCCCGAAAGTTGGCTTTGCACAGCTATCACCGGCAGCAGTGATGACGGCGGGGAAACTTTCATCGTGACCTATCTCTTTCAATTCAATGCTCAAGGCTGGCAACCCACCGTCAGCTACACAGACCCTAAAACCAATCGTCCACCTGCAGACCTTGTTGCAAGCATCGGAACCAAACAAGTCCAACTCTACCCAGATGCAGAATTCAAGAATTTAGGATTGGGATCATGAGCCAAACAATTAACCACATTACCGGCGGCTACGGCATTCTCGTTAGCCGCATGGCAGGTCAGTACATCATTGAACTAGACACATCAAACCTCAGCAATGCCGGCAGCAACGATGCGCCCCTCGGCATACTCGACCTAACCACGAGTGCGCAACTGACCTACGACACATCGCACGACACCACAGCAAATACCAATACATGGCATATCAATGACGACAACAACACCGGCATGAAAATGACCGTCCAAACAGCCACGGTATATGACCCAGCCGGTGACAGAATACTTTACAGCATGGTTCGTGATATGACCTTTAACAGCCTAGGACAACTCGTCGAAGTCTCCGCAGAACGTCGCATCACCGTCGATACCACTGAGGTCTGCATATGAGTAAACACTTACGCCGAGCTAGCAGCGGACACCTGTTGCGTAACACCAACGGCCATCTAGTCAATGATTGCCAACTGACACCCGCACCGTGTCTTTGCCCAACGAGTCTTGCTAATTCCTATGCCATGCAACCGGCGGGACTCACCGCATGCGCCATATGCTCCGGCGGAAGCTGCTCCACGACCCAATCATGGGATGGCACATTCCAATACCTAAGCAATTGCACATGGCTTGCACTTAACAGTAACTACACAACCTGGACCGCAGGCCAATGTTTTAACATCGACGGTGCGAATCTGTCCACCGCACAGATCGAACTTAATCCCTATGACTGTCAATGGGAGTTAACCCTCAATTGTTATAGCAGTAGCAGCGACAACACTCTTTGGCAAGGGGTCAAAACCACAGGCAACTCACCAGCTGGAATCTATACCAAAATCCTCGGCTGCACGGGGCCTAACACACTGGAGGTCTTTTGATGCTAGACACGGCTTCACACAAAATCCCCTGTAAACACTGGGAAAGCTGCGGTCTTACAGACGGGGGCTGCTGTAAAATCAGTGCATATACTAACCCCTCAAATGGAATCTGCCTAAACATATGTAACCAATATGACGGACCGGACCGCGGTTTAGGAGACACCGTTGGGCGCGTCATTCAAACAATCACAGCAGGTAAAGTTAAACCCTGTAACGCCTGCAAAAAACGTCAACAAAAACTCAATCAACTACTTCCCTTTCACGGAGAATAAATCATGGCAACGCACTATTGGAAAGGTCACGCCCCTGCTGTTTCGCAGGTTACCACCCTCACCCCCAGCGGGACGATGGGAAGTGAAACCTTCACGATCACAGTGGGAGATACCTCACTGATTTACACCGCAGGCCCTAGCGACACGGCTTCGGTCATCGCAATCGCCTTACGCGACCTATGGAACAACTCGGCACATCCCTATCACAGCAGCATCACAGCTAGCCAAAACACAGATGTGCTAAGCCTCACTGCAACGGTGAGCGGCACTCCCTTTCAAGTCACCGCCCAGGCGACGGGCGCAGCCACATTAACTGTCGCAACCCCCACTGCCAATAGCGGCCCCAATGATTGGTCCACTGCTGGGAACTGGTCTAACGCAAGTCTGCCCGTCAATGCGGATGTTGTGATTTTTTCCAACAATTCCGTACCTGTTCTTTTTGGGTTGGATCAATCGCTAATCACACTCAATACTTTGCATATCGAGCAATCGTATACGGGCAAAATCGGCTTGCCAGATGAGCTTTTCACCGTCGATAGCAACACCACTGACAGTACACAATGTGAATACCGCCAGACCTATCTAGCTGTTAGTGCAGACAACGTTCACATCGGTCAACATGCAGGGTCTACAACGCCCAGTGGTGCAGGACGCATTAAACTCAACACGGGAATCATCCAGACACAACTGCATGTTCACCAAACCGCAAGCCTTGCAAGTGATAGTCATCATCAAGTCGTCAGATGGGTGGGTGACCACGTCAATAACGTCGTACGAATTCTGCGAGGCAAACTGGGAATTGCCAGCAATCTCCCCGGTGAATCTGCAACCATCAGCCAGCTTTATATCGGTCAGGCGGGGAGCCTTGGAAGCGATGCGCTCGTTGTCATAGGGCAAGACGTAACGTTAACTCAGCTCAACCAAGCGGGAGGCAGTGTCATTCTCTCATGCGACGTAGACCAAATTCAACAATCCGCAGGATCACTAGTGACCCTGGGCCAAGCCTTGCTCAACACCGTCACCTTGGCAGGCCAAACGGACTTTGAGCATATCGGCGATATCACCAGTTTGACGCTACGCAGTAATGCACAAGTCGATTTTTCTCGGCAGTCACAAGCCCGAACCATCGGCACCTGTAAACTCCATAATGCCGCATCACTAAATCTAAACAACGGGAATCCGCTGAGTATTAGTTTTACCAATGGGATTGATTATGTGCAGACCTCGCCGGATCAGGTCAACATTACATGGTGGCCTAATATCCGACTTAATGTCACAGCGATTGTGTAGCGGTCATTGCAATTCAGACTGCTTAATCACCCAATTAAGTTCGGTAGCAAGGGGTTTGTATTGTGGATCACGTTGTAACTCGGAGTAACGTTTGAGAACAAAAGAGCCAATCGAGCCCCCCTCGACCATGAACCTTTGGGGACGCTTCTCTTGTTCAAATGCACAACGTGCTTCAAGTCCAGCCAAAAAAGCATCACATTCCTGTTCAATACAATTTTTATCTGCCGTCGCGACATGCAAAGATTCGTGAAACAAGACATCACAAAGTAAAGCCGAATCATGAAACAGATAACGCCCCTGATCACCAAGAAGGACTTTAATATAGATACATTTAAGGCCATGTTGACCTCGAAGCGTCAGTCCTTCGTCCCGAATCGCGTCCGTAAAAACAATGCGTTTTTCATCCATCAATTTATAAATTGTCTGCGTGAGTAATTGCCCACGTTGAGAACCGCCCCAAGTCGAATCCGCTATCACAGTCACAATCTGACGAACTTGTGAGATGCCTTCTTCTTGAACGTGAGTTGGAGCGGGTTGCGGCAAGCGACTGTGAAATACAAACCATGCACTAACAAACAGTGCCATGCTAAAAATAATCAAGCCCACATTTAGGACACGCTTTGAGTTTTGGCGGAGTTTATCAGTCATGCAACCATCACTTAATTCAATCGTACCGAACCCACTTGGCTACCACTTTAGACATGCGGTCAATTTGATCCTTGGGAACAATCATAGGCGTATGCCTGCGATTGTCCGGCAGCAATTCAACTTCATCACCGCGATCAAACACACGCTTAAAAGTACACGTATGATCACGCTCCGAACCAAACCTTACAAACACCGCATGGCCATCTGCAATCACAGTCGAAGGGGAACAAACAACCGTATCACCCTCCCGAAACTCCGGCGTCATGCTGTCACCGACCACAGTAAACGCAAACGCTGTGGGATCATTCACCCCCGAACCGACACGCGGAATGTAGTCAGCCCCAATACCATTATCGAGTTCCATATGCTCATAATCCACAGGCACACCCGCAGGCACACAATTAATAATCGGTATCCCACCGCCAGGATCACCAATATATTGCGGGATCACTGGCTGATAGATCGCTTGAAGTTGATCAAGCGTCATATCCAGCCCATGGGCCAAACAAACCTTCGTCGCATCCTTGACATCATCAGGCGTAGCACAAGTACGTTCGACTTTGCGAATGGTATTAGGATGCAAACCACACTGATGGGCAAAATCTTCCTGACTTAAACCCTTTTCCGCGCGGAGTGCTCGAATGCGACTACCAAAATGTGCCATGACACTATCTAAACCCATTCATAGCAACAAGTCAACAAAATTGTGGCTAAAACAACATTTTTCCACACTTTTAGCTTGACTCAATCCGATCAAAACCCTAACATACAGATATTCCGTGTTTATTTACAACATTTACGCAGTGCGATAAACCAACATCGTGGGACCGGCGAAAAGATCACGTAATTCTTGCACTGCGGTCGGAGGTGGGAGGGCTTGAAACAAGACAAGCCTGGCCAAATAGCCTGTTCAATTCAGGCTCCTCCGCTTTACGTTTTGATTGTCTTGTTCCAAGCCGCCCTTCCAGGATGCTAAATATGAATGATGATTTTTATGACTCTACGTCTGAGAGTCCGACTTACCGTGACTGTCGCTGGCAGCAGATGCTGCCTTTTACCAGTGAACCTTCAGTCGATATTTCAACTCGATTAATGAATGAAAAACTACAGCAGGTTCACAGTTCGCTGCTCGAACGCGCAACGGCTGGCCGGCTGACTTTTCGAGGTGATGAAATTATTTCAACCACAGCAAATCGACGGCATCGCGAAAATGCAGTGCAGATGATCCATCAAGAGATTCAGAAGTTAGAAGCTCAGGCTCAGCTTAAGGAATCCCACGTACAATACTGGGCCCCACCAGTCGCGTCACCCATACGGGGAGCTTCTGCCAAGTCTCAATACGACGTCGATATTTTGGACTATCAGGCCGTACCGCATTAATGTCTCCATGTCGGACATGGTACTGCCAGAGAGTTTGCACGGGGACTGATCCCCATTGCTTTTTAAATCGGTAGGTTCCTGAGTCTTCGCTACTACGGCCAAAGTCGAATTGACCTGCGCCGTGTTGTATCGCACGACATAACAGATGGTGATACATCCACATGTTCGCATTGGTGTGATTAAAATCACGCAATGTGCTAGCAGATGGAACCTGTGTCACACCACCTGTTTTTTGCAAGGGATCATGCAACAACAACGCACCGGCAATGGCCTGTCCTTCATGTCGAACAATCGCAATCTCAGCAGTCTCGGGGAACGCACCGACAATCCCAGTGAATAACTTCCGGGGGTAAACCGGCGTGCCAAGGTCACGCATGTTAATTGCAAAGACATTATAAAATTCACTGACAAGTTCTTCACCCCCCCAGTGAATCGACAAATCAAATTTATCACCTTTGCGAATCTGATTGCGAACCTTGGCTTTGAGATGACTCCAAAGCATTTCTGACGATTGGGGTAAATCCAAAACCATGCGAACTTTTTCATCACGCTGTTGTGTCAATTTTTCATGGACTCGGCCATCACCATGACGTAACTCCAAATACTGCACATCATGCACACGAGCGAGGTCCGCAGCTTCACTAATAAGCGATTGAGCAATTGCATCATCATCTGCAACCACCCCTGCAAGATTCAAATAAGGCAGGCTCACCAAAAACCGACCAAAGAGTCGGCTGGCAACCAATGCCAAGGGCAGGTATCCAACTAGTTTGCCATCAGCTATCGCGGTAATCACAAACGTGCGGTGATCCAATGCATCTGCCAACACATTTAACCAGCGTGGATCATGATCGCCCGTCACCGACGGATCATCGGCATGAGTCTGCAAATAACTGCGAATCATGGCAAAAACGGTCTCATCTAACTGTTCGTGAATCTGAATTTGCATGAACTAAACCTACTTATAGCGTTTGTAACAAATAAAACGTCTACAAAACCTATCGACTAATTCACCCCGGAAGTTAAAAGCAGAGTCGATCGTGCTCCGTCTATTGGGATTTTTTGTTGATAGAAAATACTTCAGTGTTATCACTGTGTAAATCGTGAGTAGACAAACTTAACCTGCTTTAGCAAGAGTCGGTTTGATGATCGACTTGGCAGGCACACCTGCCACGCGGTCTCCTGCTGCTACGGGCTTGGTCACCACCGCGCCAGCTCCGACGATTGCGTCCGCACCCACGTCTGCCATGACCACTGCGTTTGCACCAATCCATGCACCACGCCCGATGGTGATCGTCTGATAAAAATGCACGTTATCACGCAGGCTGCCCTCTGTAGAGTGATCACCGTGTTGATGGCTACCACTAAGCAGTTGCACATTGTCTGCGAGCATCACGTCGTCTTCAATGATGACCGAGCCGATGGAGCAGAACCTGCCAATGTAGACATGGTCACCAATGCGGGCAGTGGTTTTGCTAAATTGCGACATGTAGCCAAGGTATGCGTCTTGACCGACATGCTCAAGGATATGACGGTAACAGGCTTGTCTAAGGTACAAACCCATCATGCCCGTACGCGCACCGAGTTGTTCGCTTAGTGATGCCAATGCACGTGTTTTTCCCATGGCTTTACAAGCCACGCGATAGTTGAATCCAATGGGAATAGCACGACACACAGCAATCATCTGGGCCAGTTTTTTGGCATTCATAATAAGGATCATCGACGATCCACCTGCCCTATCGCCAGTCCATGTTTTTATCGGGCAAACATTCATCGCGTAACAGCCAAGTGTTCAATTGTTATCGCACCTTGCATGCCTAATTCATACCGTTTTTCGGCCAAACTTAAACGGGGGTAACTCCAACCAAGGCGTTTGGGTGTCAAAGTCTGTGATGATTTTATTAAGCGTTTCCCAGTTCGCAGGCATTGTATCGCTGTCAGCAAGATTATTCAAAGAAAACGGATCGGCCTTCATATCAAAACACTCACCGACTTGGTCATGGACCTTGCGATGCTCAGTCCCCTTAACCCAATACCGTCCCAACACATGCTCGGGCGTGCGGATCGCAATGCCCTGCTCGCCGGACTCAATAATGGCATAGTTGTGTTCCAACGTTTGAACATCACCACGCAATACAGATGACAAATCCTGACCTTGCATGTGTGCGGATGTATCCGTTGCTGCGAAACTCAATAACGTTGGAGCAACATCCACCAGAGATGCCACTTGCTCACTAACAACCCCCGTCGCGATTCCCGGCCCCCGCATCATCATAGGAATACGAGCGGACTCATCACGCCACAAGCATTTACCCATTTTCCCCCAGCTGCCAAGGTTGTCTCCATGGTCAGAAGTGAAAATGACAATCGTATTCTCCGCTAGCCCCGTGGCATCCAAGTCATCAAGCAATTTCCCTAACGCATCATCGACCCATGTGGTCAATCCCATGTACAACGCAGTCAAATCCACCATGTCAAAACCTTGAGGCAGTTTGCAGGTATAGGGCAACTGGTCACGGTAAAAACGATAATCCCAGAGATAGGTCAGGAACTTGTCTTCCTGATTTTCTATCGGCGTATTCAAATCAACATTACCACGAATCACCACATCATCACGGTTGTACATCTCTAAATACTTCCGGGGGGCATCCATCAACGGCATGTGCGGTGGGCACATGTTGTAATAAAGGTAAAAAGGCTTGCCATCAGCCTGACGGTCTTTAAGTAATTTCCCAACATGCTCAGCTTCAAAGTCCAACCCGTAACCCTCAGGGGAAAAGAGCGGCCCACCATCTTCGCAGTACCACTGCGCGGTGTTGGCATGCTGATGGACGGGAATGACATAGTGATCAAAACCAATCACGTCAGGCCAATTTTCGACATGCCATTTACCCACTGCCATGGTGGTGTAACCTGACTGACGCAGACATTCGGGCAGCGTCTGCTGTGGCAAATGATCACGACCGGGCGAGGGCCATTGGGGCATTAAATTGCGACCCTCTTTAGGATGCAGCACGGTGTTGCCCTGCATCCCACAGCTACTGCGTGAATACTGTGCCTGATAGCGAGACACAACGAGCTGCCATACACACCGGGCAGTTACTGACAGCCGTCTCAAATCGGACACCTTGGTTTGCCAAACGGTCCATGTTAGGCGTCCGCATATTGGGGTGACCATAGCTGGCAATTTCACACCAGCGAAGCTCATCACACATAACATAAACAATATTAGGCTGATTCAATTTGGACATAAAATACCTCTACGGTGTATCGGGTTGTGATTTTGCAAGACAATGAATTAAAGCCCCATCATGTGCAGATACCCTTCATCAGACCAACAAGGTGGTAAGGCATGCCCAAAGTCTGGGTAAAGCTTCATCGCCTTTTCTGACTGCACATTGTTGTAGGCTGCAAACTGTGTACTAGGCGGACAGATGTTATCCAGTAGCGTGCTACCTTGAAGCAAATTGGCTTTGATACGTGGTGCAA
>JAESSU010000009.1 GCA_016763955.1 Phycisphaeraceae bacterium
CTCATCTGGCACGCACCGATACAGGCTGCAAAATTGCTCCGGACTGAATTGCCAGAGCAGCTTCGAGTTCAGACTTGGATTCTTTTTCAGCAGCAGGTGAGAAGCGAACCGCAAAAACCAGTAGTGAAACACAACTCACAATCAATCCCAGAATCCAAAAAGATGTGTTCCACGGAAGCTCAGATTTAAATAAGAACCCTGCTGCCACTGCGCCAGCATTGCCTCCAGCTCCAACAATTCCCGACACTGCACCAAGTGATTTTTTATTTACAAACGGCACGATGCTATAAGTCGCTCCTTCAGACATCTGCACAAAAAGGCTAAAGATAATCATCATCGGGATCGCTAGCACCAGCACATTCATCTGGGAAAATAGCATCAAGGCGATTCCTTCTCCTAGTAGTACAACGAAAAGCCAGCGGACCCGACCTCGTAAACCGAACCTCATGCCCATGCGGTCCCCCATCATCCCGCCGAGCGTACGTGCAAACAGGTTCATCAGGCCAAACAGGCCCGCAAACAACCCTGCCATACCAATTGCGCGAGCCGTAGGCAGTTCTTTGAAATAGTCAAAATAATCCAGGAAATAAAGGGCTGCTACGTTGTTGATCGTTAGCTCCACACCAAAGCAAGCGCCATAGACCACAAACAACGCCCAGACTCGCGGATCCTTACAAGCCTGTAGAAAAGCGCCACGTGAATCAGATCGCTTTGGCATACGTCCAGATGCTCGCAGGTCCTTGAAATTGCCCTCGGGTGTATCCTGAGTAAATTTGTAATAAGCCAATCCCGTTGTCATGCAAAGTAAGCCCACAACGATCATGCAGGCACGCCAGCCCATTGCTGTACTTAAACCAAATACGCCAATGGATAATGCGAACAACAACGGCATAATCATTTGCGTCACACCTCCACCGAGATTCCCCCAGCCTGCGCTGGTCGCGTTGGCGGTCCCGATGCAGTTAGGGGCAAACATTTTGGACGTGTGGTATTGCGTAATAACAAACGATGCGCCAATGCAACCAATAAGCACACGAAATAGTAGAAACGTTTCAAAACTGCGAGCCAGACCAATCCCCATCACCGGCAAACTACCGATGACCAATAGCCATGTATACGTCCGGCGTGGACCGATTTGATCGCATAACCAGCCGATAAACAGGCGAGCAAAAATCGTGGCCGCCACCGACCCAATCACACACCAACCTATCTGTGAATGCGTGAGCGATAGTTCCTTGCGCACCACCGTCATGAGCGGCGCGATTCCGAACCATGCAAAAAAGCATAAGAAAAAGGCAAACCATGACATGTGAAATGCTCGCATTTGCACCGAGCTGAAATCCCATAATCGAATCCTCGTAGCTTTGTCTGAACCTGGCATTAAAACATTCCTTTGTAAACGTGCATAGAACAACTGCTTGAGCAGGCCTGTGCTTCGAGCCTGCCAATCGTTATTGGTTCTTGAAAAATTGAGATACGCTTCACAATATGCAAACGTGATGCCAAAGATGAAATGCCGCAAAAAACGCTAAGTAATTGACATGCAGGTGTGTTTTTTAGGCAGAGTAGAAACTCCATGCCTAGGTTCTGCGCAGTTGGTTTAAAAATTGAATCGAGATATTTGAATAAGCTGTTGTGTTGAAGAGATTTTATACCCATTGGGTATGATTGTGACCGCGCTGTAAACGCATTGGAGGCCTAAAACAAGTAGCCGCGTATGCAAGTAACAGGACAAGTTCATTGACGAGGGGCATAGAACTTCAATTTGCCTATGGCTTATCAGTGAGCTTGTGTTTTAAAACAAAGATTACATCTACAACAGGTTTTAATTTGGAAGCTCAAATCTTAGTGACTAAATAAATACGGTCTTGACTTACCGCGTTCGATCCAACAACCTATATTGAATGGCTTCTGCGACATGCTGGATTGAAATTGATTCAACCCCTTCGACATCTGCAATGGTGCGTGCGATGCGGCGAATTTTGTCATACGCTCGTGCAGACAAATTTAATTCAGTCATCGCTTGGCGGACAAGCTCCGTCGTTGGCCCATCCATCTTTGCATATTTGTTAAGCTCGCGGCCAGCGAGCGTGCTATTGGGTTTTAGGGATGAGCCGTTGCGTTTAATTTGAATTTTTCTGGCTTGGAGAATACTTTTGCGCATGGTGGCTGAATCTGTGCCTGAGTGTTCGTTGGCTAGTTGGGTAAAGGGGACCGGTGGGACTTCGACATGAATATCAATGCGGTCGATTAGCGGCCCGGATATTTTTGAGAGGTAGCGATCCATTTCGCGTTGCGAGACTGCGTCGGTGGGCTTGTCTCCTTTGGGCGTGGGATTCATTGCAGCAACGAGCATGAAACGTGAAGGGAATGTGATGGAGCTATGGGATCGAGCAATGGTGACATGGCCATCTTCTAACGGTTGGCGTAGCGTTTCTAGGACTGCTCTGGGGAATTCTGGTGTTTCGTCGAGAAACAAAACCCCGTGATGGGCTAAGCTCACTTCGCCGGGTCGAGGGATGCTACCTCCGCCGATCATTGCGACACTGCTAGCGGTGTGGTGGGGGCTGCGAATTGGCCGTCGTGTGAGGATGGGCTGGCCTTTGGGGACTAAGCCGACACTCGAATAGATGCGTGTTACGTCCAATGCTTCATCACGCGATAGGGGCGGGAGTATGCCTGCTAGTGCGCGGGCCATCATGGTTTTGCCTGAACCTGCTGGGCCGATCATGAGGATGTTATGAGCCCCAGCAGCAGCAAGGAGCATGGCACGCTTGGCAGCTTCTTGGCCTTTGATATCTGAAAAATTTGTGGATGCATACTCTTCAATAAGCAGGCTTTCAATATCAATTTCACTATGTGCGTCGAGCTGGTGTGTTTTATTTAAGAATCCAATGACGCTAGTGAGTGAGTCAGCAGGATAGACATTGATGTCGCCGACTGCTGCAGCTTCTGATGCGTTGTCAACGGGGACGACCACGCCATCAAATTTCAGTGACTTGGCAAGTAATGCCAGATTGATCACGCCATTGATTGGACGCAGGCGACCATCTAAAGCGAGCTCGCCTGCAAAGAGCAATTTTTTATGAGTCTGGGTTTGAATCACATTGGTTGCTAGCAGTAAACCAATGGCAATAGGCAGATCGAAAATCGGCCCTTCTTTACGGATGTCCGCAGGCGCTAGATTCACGAGCAGCCGACTCATTGGGAAGGGGAATCCGCTATTGATAATCGCTGAACGGACTCGCTCAATGGATTCTTTGACCGCAGTATCAGGTAGCCCCACGATCGTTGTCTTGGGCAAACCTTTATCAGCGATGTCGACTTCGACTTCACACGCTACAGGATCAATCCCCTGGAGCACAAAACTATGGACCTGTGCGAGCATGGTTCATTTTTACCATGTCCAGACTTTAAACACAATTATTCGACTTATCCCAACAGGGCAAACGCATGTACACCCTGTCTTGGCGAGCTAGGTTATATCAGCCTGATTTTGACCCTTGGCCAAGTGTTCAATCAGCTTGCAAAGTATTTTTAGCACAACATTTTGACCGACGGTCAATTCCGTGTTGACACAACACGGCCCGCCAAGACATTTCCCGCGACATGCGTTTTCCCTGCTTATCCCAACAGGTTTGAAATGAATTGTTATTATATCTGCTATTGCACCAGAAGCAGTTGTTCGGTGCAGACTCAATGGACACAAAATAAACGAGGCTAGAGAACTCATGCTAAATATGACTCCCCAACAAATCGTGGTTGAATTGGATAAGTACATCATTGGTCAGGACGATGCTAAGCGTGCGGTAGCGGTTGCGATTCGCAATCGTTGGCGGCGGCGTAAACTTGATGAAGAAATTGCTCGTGAGGTGTATCCCAAGAACATTATTATGATTGGCCCAACGGGTGTGGGTAAGACTGAGATCGCAAGACGGCTTGCTAAGCTCACCGGCGCGCCGTTTATTAAAGTTGAAGCGAGCAAGTTCACTGAGGTCGGATACCACGGCCGTGATGTTGAATCCATGATTCGAGATTTGTTGGATCAGGCGATTAACATGGTTCGCGAAGAGATGGCTCAAGAGGTGTGCGTTAAAGCGACCGCTTCGGCTAATGAGCGGATTGTGGATTTGCTCTTGCCGGGCTTTAACTCGGATGTGAAAGGTGACAGTGGTTATGTGCCTATGGAGCAGTCTGAGGAGAGGCGGAACCACACTCGCTTGCGTTTGATTGAGCAAGTTAAAGCAGGGCGTTTGGATGCCCGTGAGATTGAATTGACACTTAATAGTAAGCCTCAAGCGTCGATGATGTTTGCGAGTATGGGGCTCGATCAGATGGATCCGGACATGGCCAACATGTTTGAGCGGATGATTCCAGAACAAAGCCAGACACGGAAAATGGTTGTTAGTGAGGCTCGAAAAGTACTCATTGAGCAGGAGACTGATAAGCTACTCGATAAGGATAAGATCACTGCTGAAGCGATTAATCGTACAGAGAATAGTGGCATTGTCTTTTTAGATGAGATCGACAAAATTGCCACCGGCTCAGGTGGCGGCAAGCAGGGCGGCCCGGACATTTCACGACAGGGCGTTCAGCGTGATTTATTACCTGTGGTTGAAGGATCGGTTGTCACGACACGTTATGGCAGTGTGCATACGGATCACATTCTCTTTATCGCAGCGGGTGCTTTTCACGTTGCATCGGTGAGTGATCTGATGCCTGAATTGCAAGGGCGATTTCCTATTCGTGTGGAGCTTAGCCCGCTAACTCGTGAGGACTTTGTTCGGATTCTTACTGAGCCGGACAATGCACTGACTAAGCAGCAGCAAGCATTATTGGGTGTTGAAGGGTTGACGGTGAGTTTTGATGACAATGCCATTGATGCGATTGCTCAGATGGCTGCTCAGGCCAATACGATGTTAGAGAACATCGGCGCTCGTCGTTTGATGACGATTATCGAGAAGGTTTTTGAGGAAGTGAACTTCGATGCGTCCGAGCGTGTTGCCAGAGGTGATACGACTTTCACTATGAGCGAATCGTTTGTGCGTGAGCAAGTGGCAGCTATTGTACAAGACGAAGATTTGAGCAAGTTTGTGCTGTGATTAATTGAGCGGTTTTAGAGCATCCTCAATTCAAGTGTAGCGTCGCGCAAGCTGCCCCGGAATAAACTCGTGGCTATTTTTGATTTTCAATAGCCGCAGGCATACTTGCCTGCGCACAGACACTACAGTTGAAATAGAAACGCTCTAGTGGTTCATTGCAGCTAAAACGTTATGGATTACATCTTGCGATGCATCAGCGACACGCCCCCGGAAGTGTCGCAGCTATTTCCTGTAGC
>JAESSU010000122.1 GCA_016763955.1 Phycisphaeraceae bacterium
TCGAGTTTTTCGACTAACCATGTGCCATCGTAGATCCATTGTCGATTTTGTTCACGGAGTTTGCCATCGATGACAACGCGTTGAAAGTGAACTGCAAATTTTACATGGGGTTTAACGACATAGTACAACTTGCCAAACCGGGTTTGTTGATCACCTAGGAGACCTTGTATTTGGTCAAAACGGATGTCTGCTTGGTAGGTTTGGATGGTGTCTGATTTGGCTTCAATGCGGTCGAGCAAAGTGTCTGCTGTGTCTTGCGCATGTGCGGTCACTGTCAGTGATATCGCGATGAGTAGGGATAGTGTCAGGCTATTTAATGTGTGCATCATATGATTAAAATCCATTAAGGGTCACTAGTTGATACCCTTTGTAGCATCAACAGGTTGCGACTGTATTGTACTGCAATCAAGTATGGATCACGGCAAGAGGGTTGATAAAAAAACACCGGCTCACTAGGAACCGGCGTTTCTCGAAAAGGATACATGTCAGACGACACATCTAACATGATGGCTTGTGATGGAATTTGTCAGGCTGCCCAGTTGCTCGGTGAATGTTCAATGACCGGGTGGATTGGGTCGAGTTCTCGAAGTTGTTTGGCCATTTTCTGACTAAGAGAGCCTTGGGGACTGACGCACCAGCCTGCAAGACTTGGATGTGATGCAAGGCGGCTGATTTGTTTGACGAGTTGTTGTTCAGGTTTTCCAGCAGGATCGATTGGGACGCATTGAACCATGAGAATGCCTGCAAGATCAGCTGCTTTAAAGAGATTGTCCGTGCCATAGTGATCGCGTACTACGATTAGTGAGTCCCCTGATGCGGGTAATAGGGCAGTTTCATGGATTTGATCGACAGGGACAATGGTGTGTATTTCGCAGGGTTTGCCGTTGATCATAAAGGTGCGACTGTCAAAATATTCATCTGTAATGCGCACGGATGTGAGGCCCACTGAAGTTTGCATTTGATCAAGGATATGATGCCCTTTGAGCAGGGTGATTTTGATGCAGTAGAGTGATTGTTCGCCCATTCCCGCAGGCCACCAACGTTCGGGCAAAACCAGTTGGACACGAAGCATGCCACAGAGATGCTTGAGTTGAACTTGGGCGAAAGTTTCGTCATGGAAGCCCTTTTGATTTTCGACTTCAAGAAGGACTTTGATTTGTTTTGGGTTGGGTTTGTCGGGATGAGGCAAATACGGTTTGAGTCGAAAATGGGCATCGATGACAGCTTGCTCATCGTCCACGTATCGAACAACAGGTTTGATTTGTGCCAGCTTGGGCGTAATGACGGCAGGTAATGGCTGCATACATCTCTCCTACAACCCCAACACTTATGAATACTCGATTCACGCTAATTCTACCCGTGGCTTGGCCACATCTATGTATATCGGGCTAAGTCGCCCAAATCAACATAAAAAAGCAGCGGTTATCGGAGCGTCCCTGATAACCGCTGTTTTTAAGGTCGTTTTGGCTGATATTACAAATGGACGGATGCAATATTTTTTTGTGATTATTCTGTTTTCTTAAATTCTAAGTCAATAAATTCGGTTTTTTTGACTTAGTTCCGGGTGGTGGGGACGGCCTTTTACAGATTCTTGGGACTCATCTGTAGGCTTGTGTTTGAACACAATACGGTTGATCGACCTTGCAATCAGACACTAGACACTTGAAACCCATCCCCAATTTCCGGGGGGAGTTATTTTTTGCCTGTGAAGAAGTTCTTGATGGAATGCACAGTGGTTTGTCGACCGATCTTGGCGATGGCTTCGACCAAGGGCAGGTCCTTAGGGCAGACTTGGACACAGTTTTGGCTGTTACCACAGTCGGAGATGCCGCCTTCTTCTTGCATGACATTAAGCCGGTCTTCCTTGAGGGTCGCGCCGGTTTCATGGTTGTTGAAGTAGAGGGTTTGGCCGAAGATTTGAGCGCCGACAAACTGGCCTTCAGGTTGGAACTGCGGGCAGGCTTCTAGGCAGCATCCGCAGGTCATGCAGCGTGAGAGTTGGTAGCGGAGTTCCTGGTCTTCTTGTGATTCCTTAGGGCCTGCTCCAAGAGCATGTGTGCCATCGATAGGAACCCATCCTTTGATCCGCTTAAGGTTTGTAAACATGCTCGATCGGTCGACGAACAGGTCGCGGATGACGGGGAACTTGCTCATTGGTTCAAGCGTGATGGGATTGTCTTTTGAGCCTGTACCATCTCGTGCGATGAGTTCATCGACAAGTGTTGAGCAGCTTTGCCCAACGGTCCCGCCCATGACTATAGTGCACGCACCGCAGACTTCTTCTAAGCAGCTACAGTCCCAAGCGACGGGGCAACATCTTGCCTTCGACGGTGACGGGGTTTGCAGCAATCGCCTGAAGGCAGCTGATGATGTTGAGGTTCGGTTTGTATGGCAGCTCAAACAACTGACAGTACGGATTCTTATCCGGGCCATCTTGGCGTATAACCTGTACATAAAAATTCTTTATCGCGTCGGATGCAATCATGGTGCATGCTCTCATCGCGTAGCGGGAAGGGGCTTGTTTGCTTGCTTGCTTGCTTAAAAAGCCTTAATCCCATGGTTTAAAAACTAGTCAGATCACAGTTCTTTATATCGTCATGATCGCGTTGATCATGTCAAAATTCTGTGTCAGTTAGGCATCGGTCTTGCCATAGGTTCGAGCGCGAGGCTCGACCATGGGCGTGGCCACATCTTCGTACTCGAGTTGGGGCTGGTCATTGACAAATTTGACCAGCGACGTCTTTTGGAATGGATCATCCACGCGATCCGGGAAGTCCGGTCGGTAATGACTGCCACGACTTTCCTTACGGGCGATGGCGGGAACCAAAATAGCTTCAGCGTAAATCAACATGTCATTCAGAGCACGTGTGAAGCTCAGGTTCTGATTGGTCCACATCCCCGTGTCAGACAGGCAGACGTCTTTGTACTCTTCGCGGAGTTGCTTGACGACTTCTAACGCTTGGAGCATTCGTTCTTCGGTGCGAATAACGGTCGCTGCTGCGGTCATTTCCTCACCGAGGCGACGATGGATGTCATAAGGATTTGCTTTGCCCGTGGAGTTGACGAGCTTGTCGATCTTGTCCTGTTCCTGCTTCATGTACTTGTCAATGACAGCTTGGGGCAGATCCGATGCTGGTGAGATGCGAGCTTCAGTGGCATAGTTGACCAAGGAAGGACCGCAGAACAAACCATCGAAAATACAGTTGAGCAATGCGTTGGCACCCAGGCGTGTGCCGCCGTGGTATTGGTAGTTGACTTCACCAAATGCAAAGAGACCGGGGATGTTGGTCATCATGTTGTTCGGTGCGCCGGGCTTAAGGCCGATGGCTTTTTCACCATCACCTGCAATGGGTTCTTTTTCTTCTTCGGTGAAGACGGTATAGAGGCCGCCCATGGAGTAGTGGACTGCTGGGAAAATTTTCATGGGGACTTCGGTCGGATCGTCGCCGGTGAATTTTTCGTAAATTTCAAGGATGGCTTTGAGCTTGTCTTTTGTTGCCTGCGGTAGATGCGAGACGTCTAGATAAACCATGCGTCCGCCGCCTACGCCGTAGCCTTCTTCACAGATGAAGAAGATTTCACGGGTTGCAATGTCACGCGGGACAAGGTTGCCATACTTAGGATATTTTTCTTCTAGGAAGTAATAGCGTTCACCTTCGGGAATTTCTAATGGGGGTCGGTCGTCTCCCTTTTTACGTGGAACCCAAACGCGACCGCCTTCACCGCGTGCTGATTCGGACATCAGACGGCATTTATCTTCACCGGGAATAGCGGTGGGATGAACTTGAATGAATTCAGGGTTCCCTAACCACGCACCTGCTTGATAGCAGCGAGATGCAGCACCACCTGTGCAGATGACGGACATGGTGGATTTGCCGAAGACTAGGCCGTTACCGCCGGTTGCCATGACGACAGCGTCTGCAAGGAAAGGTTTGATTTTCATGGATCGCATGTCTTGAGCGATGATGCCTTTGCACTCCCCGTTGTCATCAATGATGGGCCAGAGGAATTCCCAAAATTCGTGTTTGGTGACTTTGCCATCCGCTTCGTGGCGTCGAACTTGTTCGTCTAAGCCGTAGAGCAGTTGCTGTCCGGTGGAAGCCCCTGCAAAGTGAGTTCGTTTAAACAGTGAACCGCCGAAGAGTCGCAAGTCGCGTTGACCTTCTGCGGTACGGTTAAAAGGCACGCCCATGCGGTCTAGCAGGTCGATGATTTTTGGGGCCCAGTGGGTCATTTCATAGACAGGGGCTTGATGCTGTAGGAAGTCTCCGCCGTAGAGTGTTTCATCCATATGAATCCACTCGGAGTAACCTTGTTGGCGGGCGACTTCGTTACATGCGTTGATGCCGCCTTGTGCGCAAACGCTATGTGAACGTTTCACGGGGACCATGGAAAAAAGATCCACGGGCAGGCCGCCTTCAGCTACTTTGATCGTCGCGGATAGACCTGCTAGTCCGCCGCCGACGATGATGACTCTGGGTTGTTTCTGTGACATGGGTTTGTTTACCTTCAAGTCAGATTCTGGTTTCCGGTTCCGGGGCTTCCGGGGGGGAAAATTAAGTTTAATAATTAGGGCAAGTGTTAGTGCGTATAGCCAGTATGTTCGTCGACTTTTATTTGGACATTGGCTGGCGTTGCTTGGTCAACGTGCTTGAGTTTTGCTTTCATCGCTTCGATGGCTTGGAGTTCGCTGGGTGTAATTTCATATGTGTTTGCACCGACAATTGCGCCCACTGTGAAGACCGATAGTGCTAATCCAAGTGCCAAGCAGCATTGTCCCCAGCGTTTTTGAGCCATGGGAGAAATGGTGATTCCCCATGTGATGGCAGCGGTCCACAGGCCGTTGGCCCAGTGGTAGACGACCCCCAGTGCGCCGATGAGATATAACGAACTGACGAGCCAAGAAGCTTGCAGGGCATAGGCCGTTGAAGCGGTGACCAAGGGTTCGCCATCCGGCCCGTGAGCATAGAAGGGTGTGAACCAGCCAAAGAAATCCCAACGCCAACGCAGGGTTGCCACATGCAGGAAGATGAAGATCAAAGCGATCACGCCGGTGACCCGCTGCATGGTGTAACGCCAGTTGTTTAGATGCTTGTATTCCTGGACATTGCTTTTACCTTTGAGGGTGTAGGCGATGCCTAGAATCGCGTGGAAGGCGATGGTGGACCAAAGTCCAATTTCAATGAAGATTAGTGCAGGCATGGCGTGAATAAAGTCCACTTCATGCTGGAAGATATCTGTTTCACCAAAGAACTGCTGAAGCAGAATTTGAAAGTTGGTAAACAGATGGACGGTGCAGAACACACCGACGGGAATGATGCCCGAAAGTGAGTGCAGGCGGCGAAGTAGAAAATGGTTCTTAGCCAGCAGAGAAGGTTCTGTGCAACAGCTCTTTGAGCCGCAGCATTTGGAGTCAGTTTGTGACACGGTGCAATTCCTTTGCGAAGATCCTGCCAAAGTGGTGTACTGTTAAAGAGCAGGGTAATGGAGTCGTTTGTATTTCAAATGATACCAGTCGTCATTGATCTTGTCCGGTTGCTTGTGTTCGCGGCATATTTTTTAAAGCATCCCAAACGTTTGCATCGCGGACAAAATCATATCCGATGGGTATAGAACACGAAAAAACGTGTTGAAAAAAATTAAGCGTTGCGTTCTTCGGTGGACGCTTGGATGTAGCGTTGTCGTAATTCGTAGAGTGTTTGATTGATCATGGTGGCTTCGTCTTTGGAGAGGTTGCCTTGCGTTTTTTCTTGAAGCACGGCGAGTAAGTCAATGTGATGACGTGCGAGTCCAAGATGCTTCATTCGCTGGCCGGTGCGTGGGTCGGGAATCCCTCCCAGTGCAAAAAGGGCTTGCGTGGCGACCGTTGAGAGAAGAACTTCAAAGGTAGCTTCAGGGATTTTCTGCCCCCCGGAAGTTTCGCCGCCGGTAGCTCCAGCAGTTCCAGCAGCGGTTTTGGCCTTTGCCGCCGATTCCGCTTTTTTTGCTTGGGCATCTTTGGTCAGGCGGTCTTTTTCAGCTTGAGCCTGAGCTTTCCAGTCGGAGTCAATTTGCAGAGATGGGTTGGGTTCAACAGTCATAGAGAATATTTCCAAATAACGAAACTGATTGGTACAAAGTATAAAGAGTTGCGATCTTATGAGCGAGTCGGTGGATAAGTTTTTTTTATATTACGAAGTTAAGCCTCAGATCGCTACCCGCGGGCCTGTTTTGGCCGAAAGTTTCAAGATGGAGCATCAAGCCTTTTAAAAACTTCCGAAAGCTTCCGGGGAACATTACTTAGTAAGGTAAAACCTGTTAGAATCTGATTCAGTCGTTGATCAGATCATTATTAGCAAGTCAACAGATATAAAGCAGAGGCCATCATGGACATGTTTAGGGTATTGGTCGCAATGATTGTCATCATCACCGCGGGGCTTGGGGGCTGTAGTCCTTATGTCAACATTCCCGGTCAGCGTGGTGATACGCTTGCGACTCACAATCCCAATAGTAAATATATTCAACAGGCCATTGTGGTCGCGCTAAAAGCGGTGACAATGTATCGCCCCGTTGAGGGGAATTATCAGGTCATTCTTCCTGAGGGAACTGATCCTGCAACCTATGCTTTACTGCTGCCGCAGCTTGGTGATCAAGCCATGTGGTCTAGTGATGGTATGCGTCAGGTCCAGACGGTGTATGAAGTCAAAGCACTTCGCATTCGCGGTGCCGATGGCGAAGTGGATATCGTCCGCCCAGCTTCAGGTCTTGCAGCCGATGGCACACAGCAGCTTGTGACCGTGGACTTAAAATATTACATCCCCGGCGGCTGGGGGCATACTCGTCTTCGTGTTTGGAAAGCATCGGTTGAAGATGCACTAAGGCAAACCGCATCACCCTCAGCGCAAACCACCATCCATGAAAATGACCCCGCGATTTACCCCCAGGAACTTGGCACGACCATGCCTAGCTCACAATAAGTTTTTAATTTGCCGTAGCAATCAGACTAAAATTAAGTCCGGCTCTACGGATAAAACTCACGACACTAGGAGGCGTCTTGATGACCCGCAAATCAATCTTTATTTCAGCCCTGACATTATTCTTTAGCTTAACGGGCATGCTCAATGCTCAAACGACACAGCCTGCGACACAATCTGCGACTCAGCCTGCAGGTAAACCCGCTATGACCCAGCCCGCCAGACCTGCTAATCAAGCATCAGACGTGGTGGACCAGATGATGAAGCGGATGCAAAATAAGCAGCCCGTCGTTGAGCCCACTAGGCGACCTGCTGCGAGTGCAACCGAAAAACGGCCTGCACTTTCGCCCTCACCTAAGATTGACTTGGACTCTAAAGTTCTTGGCATCGCGCCGGGTATGCCCAAGCCCAAGCTTCGTCGTGAAGGTGAATTTGTAGTCAATCGCCAAGGCCGTCTGCTGCGATCCAATGATGGACAGAACATGATTTTTGCTTACAAGTCCGACAGTAAAACTCAGTCCGATCCCCCCATGATCGTTGTGCCCTGTCAGTTGTTACAGAACATGGAAGAAATGATGCTCGAGCGTGGAGACCAAATTGGCTTTTCCATCACCGGTCAAATTCTTAGCTACCATGGCACCAATTACATTCTCCCCACAATGATGAAGCCTTCAATCGACATGGGTAATTTGGGGAACTAAGCAACGATTTAGAATTTGAAATTTTGAGTTCCGCATTTTGGAATTCGAATTGATTCAAACCAATACGATCCCACTGATGATCTTTTTAAAGGTTTCTCAGTGGGATTTTTTTATGCATGGGTGTTTGAGCGTATTTGTTGGAAAAAACAGGAGTGCTATTCCTAGGCTGTAAACACAAAAAAACGTGCCGATGATCTGTACGCCGATCCAGTGATTGGTGTAGACGATCAGGGCAAACGCATGTACCCCTATATTAGCGAACTAGGCTGTGTCAGCCCGTTTTTGCCTCTCGGTCAAGTGTTCAATCAGTTTGCAAAGTATTTTGGGCACAACATTTTTGACCTGCGGTCAATTCCGTGTTGACACAACACGGCTCGCCAAGACAATTTTCGGTACATGCGTTTGCCCTGTATAGGTGATGTCATTGTTGGCTAATGGTAAAAGTAGCAATGCAGTTTCGCAGAGCATGCTTGTGAAAATGATCAGCAAGATGACTTTAATTTGATGTCCCCACGCCCTTGCGGGCATTAAACAGAGTTACGTCAAAAGATAGACGCAGCCGTGGCCTGTTTATTTCACCATTCGTTTTAAAAATGGGAAAATTAGATAGACACCTATTTCAGTGGGACGATGTGTAGGGTTTGATCGTGACTTGGCGGATGAGCCCGGGAAAATTAGGCCATACTTTTGCCCTTGAGCCATGCCCCTTAAACTCTACGCCCAGTGCAATCGGAGCTTCGTTTTTAGTTGAGATGGGTTTGGGTAGCGTGACCACGATAGGTTTATTGTCATCAATGCTCAGCGTTGCGATGCGAAGCTCACCTGCCTTGTCGGGCGTGAGTGTGATGTGAACAGAAGTCCACTGATCCAAGGACACTTTGGCGGTCGTGGGAATCCAAATGGGCGCATTGCCATTCTGGTTGGCGAACTGTAGCAGGAGCGTCTGGTCTTGAGCCATCAGTAAACGAAACCCTTCACTGTAATTTCCAAATGACATCAAGGCACAATGGGCCCGTTTTTTAAACGAATTTGTCACCTTGAAGGTGATGTCCAATTGCATCCCTTCAGAAAGAATTTTGCTCCATAGGTTTTGAGGATTGCTGCCTGATGCTGATGTTGCTCGACAATTCAGTGCGCCATTTACAGATGCATTCTTGATGACAGGACGTCCAATTTTTAGTAACAGCGGGAACTGCCCCGCAGTGTAGATCAACCCGTTGGACAATGTATCAGAAGATAAATTTGAAAAGTCAGCCGTAAACCATGTCGATGTATCTGCATTGTTGCCAGCAATGGCCAACGGACGATCTGTCACGCAAAAGTTTGAGGGGCGATATAGTTGATGCAGGTAGCCGCTGTCACGGTCGGTCCATCGCAGAGTCGTGCTGTAGGTGTGCGGAAACGTGCCTTTACCTTGTGGCAAAGCATACGTCCCTGTTAATTGGTGTGTGTCTTGGTTAAAGGTAAGTTCCATCACCTGTGGATATGACTTGCGTGATTGATCGTGACTTAATAGTAAGACCGCTCCCCGACTTGGGCTTAGACTTGGTTGCGGGTCATCCGTGAGTTGTACTTGATAGCTAAGCGTTGGAGTCGGGCCTAGGATGATGCCTGTTTGACGCTCGGTGGCAGGGGCCAAGGTCTGGTTCTCTTTTGTCGTTGCCAAGCGATAGGAAGTTAAAACCACTTGGGGCACGTCGAGTGCCGGGTTACGAAAATAGGCTGCTGAGTTGTTTAGGATCGGTTGAAATAGATGGTGTACGGAACGGGAAATCGTGGTATGCCAAGCGGTGGCAATCATGCCTCCGCAGTTTCGCTTAGCCGCATATCGGGCGAACATGGCAATGCCTTTGTCGTTGTACCAGGTGGTTCCCCAAACATCTTTGAATCCCATGGTTTGGAAATAATCCACACTGGGATATTCGCCGCTGGGAGGAGCCCCGTAATGCCAGTCTGCAATGATGATTTTGTTACGATGTTTGAGGTCATTGATTGCAGTGAGTGTGCTAGGGGGCGTTGCTTGTTGACTAAGCCATGATGCGTGGCCGCCTTGAATGCGCGGGTCATGGTCGAACCCGATCACGCCATGGCCGGGCTTACTGAGTTCTTTACCAAGGAGCATGTCTCCCCAGAATATAGGGGTAATACCTTTAGCCAGGAGTCGCTTAGTACGGCGATTAAGCAGTTGAGCAAACAGTTTGGGAACCGTCGTGTTCAATGCCTTGGCACAGATGTCCAGATCATCTACCGCAATCTCATCGATGCCAAGAAGCATGTAGCGGGGCGGTGTCTCACCGTGTAAAGCAATGAAATAATCGATCATGGGTAACTCAATAGCATCATAAGCATCCTGTCCATCAGGGAAACGATAAGCTGGATTGAGAATGCCATTGGCCCAAGCTTCTTTGCCCGTGACGAGCAGGCCGGGGTGTTTCTTGGCTAGCTCTGTCAGTAGTGCTTTATGTTTACCGATGACTTTGACCTCAAGGATCAATTCCAATCCCGCTTGTCGAGCATAAGCGATCAGTTCCGTGACTTGCGATGGGGCCCACTTCTCAAAGCGGACTTGCCCCGGCAAGGGGATGGTGTATGCAGCCTGAAAAATTCCGCCAGTATGCAGAATAAAGGTGTTGTATCCCAGTTGGCTGGCCTGATCGATGAGCCCTCGGTAGAAGGCCGGAGTTTTTAATTGCGGGCGAAAGGGGACGTGAATCGCTCGAATCGCAAAAGGACTCACTTGCTCGGCGCCCCATGTTTTGTTGTGGACACCTAGCAATGTGAAGAGGGCGATTAATACGCTAACACTCACTTGCCGATTGATTGATCGTTGCAAAGCTGGTTTTCCTTGATGACATGAATCGGCAGAGTTTTGCGTGATCTCACGTCAACTGTAGTGATTGTTTTTGGTAATTCTTCGGCATCACATGTCGCTGACCTAGGCCACGGCAATGGAGACAAAAGTGTGATTGATCACGAATCGACCGATTAGGGCTTGGTGGCTTGTTGGAGTTCCAATGCTTTCATACGGCTGACATGTCCGCCCATGTGCAAGACGTTGGTTGCCCCAGATGGGAATGTGTTGATGTAATCAGATGTCGCGTATTGTGTGATATCACCTGGGGGATTATGCCAATAGCCTACGTTGCGAAATAGCATTGAGGTGGTTGAGGTGCCTCCAACATGGTTGTAATAGATCGACCATTCCGCAGGTGGTGCAGGCAGGTAGCCATGGTTTTCGGTGATGAAGGCTTTGCTTCCGCTAATCTCTGAAGCTCGTTTCCATTTCATAGCATTGTTCATAAGGTAATCAATGCCATGAGCTGCGGAGGGGTTAGTGGGGCAGTCGTAGGCTTTTTTATCAGATACTTTTTTCGTTCCAATCATAGTCCGGTTGTTGCCGTTCGAAACAAGATAACGGCCAAGTACACGGCCAAGCCACCATTGACGGACGTTTGTTAGGACAAAAGGGGGGCCTTCGTTATAAAAAGGATGAAAGGTGATATCGTTGAAATCATGGAGATAAATGGCAACACCAATGGCCATTTGATGCAGGTTGTTGGCACACTTGATGGCTTTGGCAGACTCACGGGCCTTGGCTAAGGCAGGTAACAAAATGGCGATCAAAAGAGCAATGATAGAGATCACCACCAGCAGTTCGATTAAGGTGAATGCTTGCTTATTTTGAAATCGCTTGGTGTATTGTTGTTGATGTGGCATGTTTATCCTTTATCCGTAACTCATTAATACCATTATCAACAAATGAGCTAATTATGGAAGGATAATTTGGCACAAAACGGTCGTTTAAGGCCTGGATATTATCTTGAGGTCTTCCCCTTTCATACGGCTGACATGTCCGCCTATATGCAGAACATTCGTTGAACCTGATGGGAATGTGATGACATAATCAGAAGTCGTGTACTGCGTTAAATCGCCTGGCGTGTTGTGCCAATACCCCACAAATTTGAAGCGTGTATTCCAGTCGTAATTGATTTTCCAACCGCCATTTGGGTTGGGGACTTTGTGGTTTTCAGTAAACAGGGCTTTCTCGCCAGAAACGATTGAGGCTCGCTTGAATCCCATTTGGGCGTTCATGGCGTAATCAATACCATGGCCCGCCGAGGGGTTCGTCGGGCAGTCGTAGACCCGTTTGTCAGATACTTTTGAAGCTCCAACCATGGTTCGGCTGTTGCCGTTTGAAACCAGATAGCGACCAAGTGTTTTTCCA
>JAESSU010000123.1 GCA_016763955.1 Phycisphaeraceae bacterium
AACCGCATGACCACGGTGTTGGGAAATTTCGGCTGGAGTTGGGGGCTAGGTAGCTGATGCGTTGGGAAAAGCATTTTGTCTTGCATGGTATATAGGAACCCCCACCAGACAACGTAAACAAGCACAACCACACCTAGGGCACCGCCGAGTAAACGCATGATAAAAGGCCAGTTTGAATGAGGCTCTAAGGGTGGTGCGACAGGGTTATCAGACGTGGGCAAGGTGGGTTGATTCATGGAGATTTGTATCCGTAACCTGTTATCAAACAATGAATATGGCGAAATTTGTTAGGTTGCAATTAAAGATGCAGCCTATGAAATGACACCGGATATTCAATATTACGTCAAGTTCACCGGCAAAGTTCATTGTTTTGAGCGATTGATTTGATTGATCATGGCAAAGAGCAGCATCGCAGGCAGGCCAAATATCACCGTCAACAAAAAGAAGGTCTGATAACCCAAGGCCACCACCGCATCACCGGTGAGCGATCCAGCTAGGGTTCCTGTTGCGGCGTTAAGTGAGGTGAACAAGGCATATTGTGTTGCGGAGAATTGTCGATTGCATTGTGCCATGATGTAGGCGATGAAGCAGACTGTGGCAATGCCGCTGCAAATGGACTCAATGCTCACGACCGTTGCCAGCAGGGGGATGCTGGGCGCAGTGGATGCCAGGAATGCAAAGCCTAGGTTGCTGAACATTTGTAGGATCATGGCAAGCCATAGGGCTTTGTTGCTTCCTAACTTTGCCATGAGGTAACCCCCGAGCATCGCGCCGATGATGTTCATCCCCATCCCTAACCAGAACTGATTCATGCCAATGATGTCTTTGCCAAAGGCCAGATGTTTTTGCAATAGCGGCGTGACCATCACTCGACACGTGGCATCGGGTAATTTAAAGCAGATGACAAATCCGAGAATCAGCAAACCTGTTTTGCCATGCCGTGTAAAAAAATCGATCACAGGTTCGATCACCGCTTTTTGTAATGATGCAGGTTTGTTTTGTGCTTCGTTTGGCAATCTGGGGGTGAAGAGTGTGCCAAGGATTCCCACTGCCATAAAGCCCGCCAATATTAGATAGACCCATTGCCAGCCTAGAGAGTCCGCAAAGTACATCGCGCCCCCGCCGCCGATAGCCATGGCAAGACGGTAACCATTGACAAACACCGCTGCCCCCGCTGCGCGATTGTGTTCCCCCAGTGAATCAGTGCGGTAAGCATCGGCGACTACATCTTGGGTCGCTGAGAAAAAAGCAACGCAAACCGCGACGATGATTAGCGGCAGCCATGAGTCACTGGTCGTTTGTGGCCCGACAAATCCTAGTACTCCCACACTCGCGACTAACATGATTTGAATCAGCAGTAGCCAGTCACGCCTGCGGCCGAATTTGCCGAAAAATGTGACACCAAAGCGATCTAAAAACGGAGCCCACAAAAAGTTGAAACTAAACGGCAAAGCGATCAGTGATAGCCGTCCTAATGCAACTTCGCCTGCATCTAAATCACCAAGCCATGCCTGCAACGGTTGGCCCAGTAAGGACCATTGTCCGGGTAAACCAGAGGCAAAACCAAGCCACATTAAGCCGCCCATTAAGCGGTTAAAATACAAGCTCTCTGGTTTGGTTTTCGCCATTGTGTATCCTATGAAGCATGAGCCAACTATACCCATCGGGTATGTTTTGACCGCACCGAGAACGATTTGGAGGCCTAGAACAATAGCCGCGTACACGAGTAACAGGACAAGTTCATTGACGATTGGTATACAAAAGCCTACCAGATTGATCGCTGGCTGCATGACTGGGACGAGTCTTGATGGTCTGGATATCGCTGTCGTGCAAGTGCAAGGTAGGGGCCTAGATGTCGTCATAACCTTGGTCGAATCTAAAAGTTTCATCCTTGAAACACAGGCTCAATCCTTGCGGAAGCTCGCTGATGACAAACCAATAAGGCCCTCGGACTTGCTGCGAATCAAACGGGAATTTGGAGCCTTCCATGCCCAGGCACTCGCTAGTTTAGAACACGCTTCAAAGCTCGATTTTGTCGTGGCTCACGGTCAGACCATCGGGCATTTCCCTAGCGAAAATTTGAGTTGGCAACTTTTTGATCCCTGGCCCATTGTGCACCGTTTGTCCGTTCCCGTTTGCTTTGACTTACGACAAGCTGATTTAATGGCTGGCGGCAATGGCGCACCGATCACCCCCTTGGCAGACTGGATGCTGTATCGCCATCGAACGCAATCACGCACCGTGGTCAACCTTGGCGGAATTTGTAACGTCACATGGCTTGCGCCTGATGCGGGGGAAACACAAAAAAATCTCAACGCGATCTGGGGCATCGATATTGGCCCCTGCAATCTCTTACTGGATGGACTCGTTCAAAAGCTATACCCCGACCGGACGTTTGACACAGATGGCAAAATCGCAGCATCAGGCAAAACGACTTTCAATCTGCTGGACAAGATTTATCAAGCACCTTTTTTTCAACGTCCCAAACCACGGACCACCGGACGTGAAGATTTTGATGAACAATGGGTCTTGCAATTACTGGCATCTGTAAAAGGCAAGCCTCAAGATATCATTCATAGCGCAGTGGATGCAGTGGCTCAGTTGATTGCCAAGGTCCTTAATACGCAGCCGCAAAGTCAGGTCATCCTTGCAGGGGGTTCAACGCAAAATCCGCTGCTTGTAGCGTATCTGCGTAAGTATGTAACCCCCCCGGTTTTACTTAGTGATACGCTCGGAATTCCAACTGCGATGCGTGAAGCAATGGCCATGGCAGTGCTTGGCGGGTTATGTCAAGATGGTATTCCGATCACGTTGCCCCAAGTCACAGGGCGAGGGGCTACTGCGATTGCAGGAACTTGGGCGGGGTTGTCAAAATAAAAAGCGCTATTGAAAATAAGGCTTGCATCAATATGATTGAAAAATTCCCCAGTGACCGTGGGCATCTGCTCACTGAACAGCAACTAGATGTGTCCCATGACCTCGATGCGCAGGACATTCAAACACTGCTTAATACCATTAACCAGCAGGATCAGCTTGTCACACAGGTGATACAGTCAGTCATCCCGGACATCGCCAAACTGGTAGCTGACCTAACGAGTCGGATGAAACAAGGCGGGCGTCTGATCTATGTCGGTGCAGGCACTTCGGGGAGACTCGGGGTTCTGGACGCTTCAGAATGCCCGCCCACATTTTGCTGTGATCCAAATGATGTGATTGGCATTATTGCCGGCGGTGATGGTTCACTAAGACGCAGCAGCGAAGGTGCAGAAGATGATCAGCAAGGCGCACTTGCGATGTTAAAACAATCTCACTAACAGACAAAGATATGCTCGTTGGGATTGCAGCAGGGGGGACGACCCCTTATGTCTGGGGTGCGTTGCAATATGCTCAAAGCATTCATGCAGCCACAGCGATGATCTGTTGCGTGCAGATGGCCCCGCCTTTACCTGTAGCGGTCGATCATATGATTCGTTTACTTGTGGGGCCGGAAGTACTCACCGGTTCGACGCGATTAAAAGCAGGCACAGCCACCAAACTGGTTTTGAACATGATCACCACCACGGTGATGGTGCAGCGTGGTAAGGCATGGGGCAATTTGATGGTGGATGTCAAAGCAACCAACGCCAAACTCCGCGACCGTGCTACGCGGATACTTACTAAGCAGTGTGCTTTGGATCGCAAGGCCGCGTTTGAGCTTTTAGATCAGGCGCAAGGACAGGTCAAGGTTGCTTTGGTGATGCACAAACTTGAACTTTCCTATGAACAAGCCCTAGAGCAGTTACGCAACTCTGAGGGGCATTTGCGTCCACTGTTGGGTGATCCTGTTTGTTAGAAGGACGACTGTTTATTGAACTGTAATACAGTTGGGATCAATATCCGGAACCGGGCAGTCTACTTGTTGACAGAGCCAATGAAGCGATTTGTTAAAGTCTTTAAAAAATTCAAGATTGATGGATTTTTGGCGAAATTGCACCAGTGATTCTGCGGCCAGTTGAGTGGGGCGGTTATGTGTGAAAACTGCAAAATGTTTGACATTTTCAACTGAAAATATTTTCTGCTGGGTCTCAAAAGAATAAGAATAGCTATTGATCTTATTGATTAGCAACCCGCCGTTTTTAGGTAGATAATTGGTTAAAAACGCATGGAGTTCTGCAAGCATTTCCGAGGTTAATTCAATACCTTGATTGATAGCAACCTCGGCGATTTGTGGATTAAGCAACCGAATCAATCCAAAACTGAATTGGTGTTTGTGCATTTTTTTGGGCTTCACGAGTGATTTGATGTCAATTAGTCAAGTCGTGTCACCAGAGATGTTTTGTGTACATACTCCCCCGGGTGCCGCGGTATAGGTACTTTTACTATATCGCAGCAAGAGCGAGAACGCAAATAAAAAGTTTTGAAAATTTAAGTTCTATAGGTTGTTTTGTTAAATAGGTTTATGAATCGTCCGGGGTGCAAAAATAGACGCGATGCGTATGAGAGCTTTAATGTTTAGATTGTCGTGCGATCACATAGACCATTTGAACTGGATGATTCCAGTAGTTGTAGGTCAGAAGCACGTCTCCGATGTTATGGTTTTCCTTGATCATTGCATTGGAGCCAGGCTCAACATCAAAGAGTTTAGGCTTATATTTCTGGCGATATTCTGCCAGTGTCGGGCGCTGTGTGCGTGTGATGACCAGTAAGTGTGAGTTGGGGAGGGTGACCGTGGTTTTGAGCATGTCGAACAGGGTGCCATCCCATATTTTGTCAAAAGGGGATCGTGGTTTGACACTGGTTTTAGGGAGATAATGCTGCGGGATGATATTTAGTTCAATGCTACCGAGTTTGACTTTTTGCACGGTGAACATCAGTCGGAACCAACCTCCTTTCGTCACAAAAGTTTGAGGCTGCTGCGGATCGTGAATATCAATGGAAACTTGTTTTTTGATTTGTGGTGTTGTGCTTAAAGGCGTGCCATCGGGGGCCATGCTGATGTTGGATCGCCAGATATTTAGAGGCTCTCCAAGTGCCTTTGCGAAATCTTCAAATTCAGAGATGGGTAACAGGTCAATCCGCAGCCCATTATCCTTAAGTAAATATTGTGCTTGGCGATCACCGGCAGGTA
>JAESSU010000010.1 GCA_016763955.1 Phycisphaeraceae bacterium
CAGGAATTCACGATCCGCATAAGCGACCGCGTGAATCACAAAGTCAATCTGACCAAAGTCTTCTTTAAGCTTGGCGAAAACAGCATCCAAATCTTCATCATTGGACACATCACAGGACATCAGCCACGGCTCTGTAATCCCAAGTTCTTTCACTGCACCACGGCAGCGACGCTCCATTTTGCCCTTTTCATCAGGCAAATGCGTAAAGGCACATTCAGCGCCTTGAGCAATTAATTCTTTGGTGATAAACCAAGCATAGCTGCGATCATTTGCGATCCCAAAAACAATGCCACGTTTGCCATCTAATAAACCCATAATTCTGCTGCTCCATGTCATATTTAAGAAGACCGATAGTTTACCAAAATTGCTTCAATGTGCATATTAGCAAGCCCAGGTCACTCGTTTGAGAGTCTTTTAATCTAATTCGCAGCGAACCACCAACGCCAATTGCTGGGGGGCAAGGGTGACAACCTGATGACCCGCCACAGTGCCCAATGCAGCGATCTGTTGGAGCAGAACTTGGACAGCAGGTTGCTCGCTGGCTTGAAATGGGATCAGACAAACCAATCGTCTGCCTGCAAATTCACGAGCTTGAATTTGAGATGCAATATTTTTCATCCCCACCATAATCGTCCCCGCCACGTCCGCTTGGCTGCATTGTGAGGCTTCAAGTTGCGGCACCTGGTCTGTCTGTGTCAGACTCACCACTTGAGATTCAGACCAATCATCTGCCCCCACTAACCGCGTGATTTTTTTACCCCCATGATCCGCAATGCGTGAGAACCAACCATCGTGATCACCGACTAACAAGACTGCATCACCTGCATCAAAATGGTTAAACAGATGGGCAAAAAGTTTGCCTTGGGCAAGTGTTGTTTGATCAAGTGCCAGCGTGCTTTGATGCCAATGATGATCCTTCGTCGTGGCTGGCATCGCAATGCTAGAGGTGTCCAACGAAAAGTCGGGTTCGATATAGTCTGCATATTTTTCACACCACTTGGTGAACATTAAACTGTAAAACACGGGCATGGTATGTTGCTGCGTAAACTTGCCTGCCTGCAAAAAAGTTTGCCACTGCGGGTTAAATAGCTGTGCGGTCCATGTCTGCGATGCGGTGAACACCTGCCCTAACACATCCGCAGCCTGCACGATCCATTGTCCAAGTGGCGGCGTGAATCCGCGTTTGGGACGGTCGATTGCTTCAATCGGGCCATACCGTTTGGCAAGCTCAAAAAGCACCCATTTAAATTGTTTGCCTTGAACCTTCATCGATGCTGGCATGGACAACATGTAATTCACCACGCGCCAATCCAGCATCGGGTTGCGTGCTTCAAGCGATGCTGCCATGGTCATACGCTCTTCTACACACACTAAATAATCTGGCAAATTTGTTTTCACATCCGCGTAAAGTGCTTGATTTAAGGTATCAAACTGATCATGCTTCATCCAAAACGGCCCGACATGCGACGAGCCAGTGACCTGTTTAAGTAAAGTTTGCTGCATCGCAGAGGAATATATTTTGTCACGCCCACCTTGCCATGGCAGGATATTGGAGCGACTTAAATAGCTCGCCAAATGATCGGCTGACGAATTTTTGATGGGCTGATCACTGTCGGCTACCGCCCAGTTGTACCGCCCTGGATATCCGCCAGAAAGTTCATCGCCGCCTTGCCCTGAGAGCACCACGGTGAGTTGCTCACGGCAGAGTTGCGCAAGCCGCCTGGTTGGGAACATCGCAAAGTTGCCAAAGGGTTCATCAAAATAATCCGACACATCATCGACCAATGCCAAAAAGTCTCCAAGCTCAACGACCTTGTTATGCCATTGACGATGGTGATGCTCGGCAACCTTCTTTGCATAAGGCAGCTCGTTAAACCGCGGGTCATCACTATCAAAACCAATGCTAAATGTCTTGAGTTGATCCTTGCCCATCGCCCGTGATGCCATGGCAGTCATTAACGTCGAATCAATGCCCCCTGAAAGCAAACAGCCAAAAGGAACATCACTGACAAGCCGTTTCGTCACCGCGTCATTTAGCAATTCATCAAGTCCATCTAAGGCTTTGACCGGATCACTAGGAACTTGAACCGGCGAGTAATCCCAATAAGACGAAACCTGACAAGACCATGTTTGCGCATCAAGATTAAAAGCACATCCTGCAGGCAATTTATGAATCTGACTAAAAATAGTACGCGGCGAAAGAATGTAGCCCCGCGAAAAATATTGATCAATCGCAATGGGATCAAGCGTAAATTTCCGTTCCAAAAAACGAAGAATCGCTTTGAGTTCGCTGGCAAACACACAACATTGCTCATCCTTAAACCAGTACAAAGGCTTTTGCCCTAACCGGTCACGAGCCATCAACAGCTGCCGTTTTTGAGTATCCCAATGAGCAAACGCGAACATCCCGTTACAGCGTTCAAGTGCGTTTAGACCTTCGAGATTAAGTAATTTAAAAAGAACTTCAGTGTCGCAGACGGTTTTTATACTTTGGCCTTTATCTTTGCAGACCTGCTGGAGTTCCTTGAAATTATAAATTTCACCGTTGTAGACCAGCGAATACCGGTCATCGGACATGGGTTGCTGCCCATGTTTTAAATCAAGTACCCGCAAACGGCGGTGACCTAGGCCAACGCCATCAGCAGCCCATATTCCCGACTCATCAGGACCCCGGTGAACCAAGGTGTCCCGCGCGACAGTAAGTCGCGTTTGATCCACAGCTTGGTCGGAATTTTTATATATCACGCCGACAAATCCACACATGTAGTGGTTATCGGCCGAAGACGATATTGAAGATCAAAAAGGAGTCCGGGGGCGGGGGATATCCCACGCTTCGCCGAGCCTCAGCATTGGGCTTTATGCAAAGGTTACTTAAATCTAGGGGAAATTTCCGAGGGAGATGCCACGCTTCGCCGAGCCTCAGCATTGGGCTTTATTCAAAGGTTGCTTAAATCTAGGGGAAATTTCCGAAGGAGATGCCACGCTTCGCCGAGCCTCAGCATTGGGCTTTATTCAAAGGTTGCTTAAATCTAAGAGAAATTTCCGAAGGAGATGCCACGCTTCGCCGAGCTTCAGCATTGGGCTTTACTCAAAGGTTGCTTAAATCTAAGAGAAATTTCCGAGGGAGACCCCACGCTTCGCCGAGCCTCAGCATTGGGCTTTACTCAAAGGTTGCTTAAATCTAAGAGAAATTTCCGAGGGGGGGGTAAAAAAAAACGGAGCGATGGTCTGTTGGGACCATCGCTCCTGCATCAGTGATCGGATGCCCGCGGGACAGCGGACATGCCTGAGACTGTGACGTTAATACCAATCGTCAATAAACTTGTCCTAGAGCTTGATACGCAGCAGTTGTTTAGGCCAGCAAAGCGTTTTCATCACGGACAACATCAGAGCCGATGGGTATCCCTCGATATTTAACCAAGCAGCGAGAGCACTGAGTTAGGCTGCTGGTTGGCAATACCAAGGACGTTAGTTGATGCGTTGACAAGAATCTGAGCACGTGTCAAAGCAGCCGTTTCAGCAGCGAAGTCTGTATCGCGAATGCTGCTTTCTGCGGCGGATGAGTTTTCTAATGCGACACCCAACGATCGGATGGTGGCACCAATCACGTTGGACTGGAAGGCACCGATGCGTCCGCGAAGGGTGGGGACCTGACCAATTGCCAGATTGACGACCTTCTGAGCATTTTCAAGATCACCGTCAACCACATTAGCTGACTTGCCCGAGCCTAGGTCATCTAGGAAGGCAATATCTGAATCCCCTAGGAATCGAGATGCAACATTCTGGATGCCGATGCTCGCTTGATTGGTGATATTAACTTGTGGGCCGAGGTTAAACTTAGCACCGCCGCCGGTGATGGTCATGGCACTGATGGTGGCCAGTGACTGAGCACCAGCTGCCGTCAGTTCGATTTCCATATCTAGGAAGTCGGTTGCGATCTTGGCAGTACGTCCATCGGTGGTGGCGGTGATGCCGTTGATGATGGCTCCCACGTCTTGGCCGCTGTCACGGATCGGGTTATTGACGTTAGCAAAAGTTGTCACGCTACCGGGTGCCGCGACATCTTCATCGATCGTTGAAAGCGTGTAAACGCCGCCAGCTTGCCCGCCACCATTGACGATATCGAATGAAACAAAATCGTTGGAACCAAAATCCACACTCTTAACGACTAGGCCAGTACCCGAAGCCGTTGCAGAAACACCGGTGGTTTCTTTGAAGGTATTGATAGCAGTAGCGATGGAGGCCAGCGTTGAGCCGGATGCAAAGCTAAATTCACGACTACCTTTAATGCCTCCAACTTCGAAAGTGAAGGTGTCAGTAGAAGCCGTCAGGTCCAGTGAACCTGTAGTGGACAGGAACAAACCTGCGTGTTGAGCTGAAGCGGTGACGATGATTTCGACAGCGCGTGTTTCGTCGTGTGAAAGCTTCGCAGCGTTGATTTGGAAACTATTAACGGTGGTCGCCTGACCGGAGATGGTGAAGTCAAACGTCCCGTTAAGGAGTTTGACACCTTGAAAGCTCGTGGCATTGGCGATGCGGTCAATGGTCTGCAAGATGGAGTCCACCTGCAACTGATTGGCTTCCTTTTCTTCGCGGGAAAGACCTGCATCATTGGCAGATTCTCCTACGAGGCCTTGTACTTCTAGTAGCAGTGCATTGATTTCCTGCAAGCCACCTTCAGCGATGTTCATGACCTGATCAGCTCGTTCAGAGTTGTTAATGGCAGCGGTGATGGCTGCCTTCTCTGAACGCAGATTTTCACTGGCAATCAGGCCTGCGGGGTCA
>JAESSU010000124.1 GCA_016763955.1 Phycisphaeraceae bacterium
AAAAACCAAAAAAAATAATGACCAGAAGGCAATCAAAAAGGAGGCCACGCGGAAAGTAACAGAGACTGCGGCAAGTCCCGTTCCCGCAAAGCCTGTGGCAAAGACGACAAAAAAAACAGTGACTAAGAAAGTCGTAAAAAAAGCTGTAACCCAAAAAGCCGTCACAAAAAAAGCTGCCGCTAAGAAAACGGACACTAAAAAGGCAGCCCCCAAAAAGGTCAGCAAGAAAGTCAGCAAAAAAGTGATCGCTAAGAAACCTGTGGTCAATCATGCCCATCCAACTTTTGACGAGATTGCAACTCGTGCTTATGAGATATGGGTCCGCAAAGGCCGCCCCTATGGACATGATGCTCAAAACTGGAGCGAAGCTGAAGCTCAACTACTTGCCGAGCGAAAGTAAGTCATCCCAGCCTTGCCCAAAATGACATCCACTTGTGATTCAATGGTGGTTTGAGATATAAAAAAAACAGCCCCTGAACATTAGATTGTCCAAGGGCTGTTACTTTTTAGCAACACTTAAAACGGTGGATTAAATCCAAGTTTCAATGCAATGCTTTTGATGGTTTATTAGCCAACGTGCTTAGCATCTAGGGTAATTTCTGCATTCAAAGCTTTGCTAATGGGACAGCCGGCCTTGGCCTTTTGGGCACATTCAATCACGGTTACGGTGTCTGCACCAGAAGCGGTGATGGTGCTCTCTAGGTGAATGGTGGTGATGCAAAACGCACCTTCAACATTTTCAAGACTCACCGTCGCGGTGGTATTAATCGACTCAGCAACAATGTCTGACAAGCCCAAAATTTTGGACAATGCCATGGAGAAGCAACCCGCGTGTGCTGCTGCGACGAGTTCTTCGGGGTTGGTACCAATACCATCTTCAAAGCGGGTGCTAAAGGAATACTGTGTATCCTTAAGAACGCCACTGTCGGAGGTCAATGCGCCCTTGCCGTCTTTAAGACCGCCGGACCAAGCTGCTGATGCTTTACGTTTCATATCAAAGGCTCCTGTTGGGTTTTTACCTGCTATTTCTAAGCAGAAAATTGGAAGGTGAGATCAGGATACAAATAGTAAACATTCTTACCGACTCTTGCCAATGGCCTGATGTTTTTAATCTTAAATGTGCATAAGTTCTAGCTTGAATTTAATGCCTTGCCTGCGAGCTTTTATATCAGACAAACAAGCCTTTATGTCCCGTCTTAAACACTTTGAGTGACTCGACGCAAAGGCCCAAAATCCTCTTACTGAACATGGGGTAAAAACACAACAATAAAAAGTTGATATAATGCATAAAACTTTCGAGAATCCGCAAAATCAGAAAGTAACATCAAATTGCCCACAAAACTAGGGGTGTTTTTGATTCATTTTTGATTCTCGAAGGACACAAATTGACAAAAAAAATCACAGATACTGGCTACTTTCACTTTGTTGTGTAGCCAACATATCCCTAAAAGGTGAATTCCAAATGAGTGTTATTCCGTTCCCGATTCCTGCTGATCTAAGTGAGATCGTTGAAAATTGTCCTTCTTGCATTGTGGCTCAATCACTTGAGCAATTGTGTGATTTATCCATTCGAGATGCAGATGAAACAGGCTGGCATACGGTGGCTTACGATGTGCCTGGCAAAGGCAGCATTGCTGAAGCGAAGGTCTGTAAGGTCACCAACGGTTATGCCGCAAATTACTTTGAACCTTACATGCGTCGCCGCGACCCAGACTGCATGGTGATCGGCGACAACATGCCGACCAACAAAATGCGTTTTGACAAACGTTTTGGACAGCCGTTTGACACGCTTCGTCAAGAAACATTTCAATGGCTTAAGACTCAGGAACTTGTGATCATCCCATTTGCTGCGGGCAATCCAGGTCATGGCCTGCATGCCGTAGCTGTGGTGCCTGCCAATGCTGCTTTTTTTGCACTTGGACTCGCCATGCTTCAAGGTCTGATCACGCCTGAAAACATGCCCAAAGATTTTAACCCCAAGGCCGTGGTCTACGTCGCCCCCCCCTTTCGTCATACACACTTTGAGGGCAAACAACTCGTCGTACACAACCGCACCGAAGGACTACACGAACTCTATAGCTACAACCTCTATCCAGGCCCTTCTGCAAAGAAGGGTGTCTACGGCATGCTCCTTAACGCAGGTGAAAAAGAAGACTGGCTAACTGCTCATTGCTCCACCGTGCAAATTGTCACCCCCTACGACAACAAAACCGTCATCATGCATGAAGGTGCTTCAGGCGGAGGCAAAAGTGAAATGATCGAAGCGGTTCATCGTGAACGGGACGGCTCATTACTGATTGGCAAAAATGTCGTCAATGACGAACGCCGTCATGTGATCTTGCCCCGCACTTGTAAACTGTGTCCCGTCACGGATGATATGGCCTTATGCCATCCCTCAATTCAAAATGATGATGGACGGTTGCAATTAATGGACGCAGAAGACTCATGGTTCCTGCGCGTTAACCATATCGAAGCCTACGCAACAGACCCAGACTTAGAACGTGTCACCATTGATCCGCCGTGTCCATTACTGTTCTTAAATATCAAAGCCGTCCCAGGCGGAACGGCTCTAATCTGGCAGCACATTGAAGATGAGCCAGGCAAACCCTGCCCTAATCCACGTGTGATTGTACCGCGTGAAATTGTTCCCAATATCATCAACGGCTCAGTCAACGTCGACATCCGCAGCTTTGGTGTTCGCTGCCCACCGTGTACGCGTGAAAATCCAACCTATGGCATCCTAGGGATGTGCCACATCCTCCCACCGGCCCTTGCATGGCTATGGCGACTCGTCGCACCCCGTGGCCATGGCAATCCATCCATTGTTGAAACACAAGGCATGGCTTCCGAAGGCGTGGGCTCCTATTGGCCCTTTGCAACAGGCCGACGCGTCGACCAAGCAAACCTAATGCTCGAACAGATCATTCACACACCCAAGGTTCGGTATGTCTTACTTCCTAACCAGCACGTGGGCGCATGGGAAGTTAGCTTTATGCCCCAATGGATCGTACGCGAATACCTCGCTCGACGCGGTAGCGCACCGTTTTCACCGGGCATGCTAGATGAAGCCCGATGCCCACTGCTAGGCTACACCTTGCACAAGCTCATGGTCGAAGGCCAGACCATCGGCTCATGGTTCCTACGTGTCGAAACACAGCCTGAAGTCGGTGAAGAAGCCTATGACCAAGGCGCACAAATTCTCAACGAATTTTTCGCTAAAGAACTAAACAAATTTGATGATCCTGATCTTGCGCCTCTCGGTCAGAAAATCATTCAATGCTTCCGTAACGGAGGCAATATTGAAGACTACAGTCGTCTGATCAACAGCCCTCCCATTGTCGATGAAAACGCTTAACCCAAATACCTAAAGTATTAGCGGTATTGGACACCATTATGACCCGCAAGCTGGGGCGGCCACCCTTTCTCTTTATCTATTGTGATACAGACAAAAGTTGCCGCCCCAAACTTCGTTCTAGTAGTTCATTGCAGCTGATTAGTATTGGATCACGATCAGTATCGCTGCAGGAAATAGCTGCGACACTTCCGGGGGGGTGTCGCTGATGCATTGCAAGATGCAATAAGGCTCTAGCCTGCACAATACCCCCTGTGATTGATGCCCACAGACCAAATCCTAGGGCCCAAAACGCCCATTTGGCGCTTTTATAATTTAAATTAAAAAATTTTTTTACGCCCTACCATTCGCTAAAACGACCTCCAACACAAAACAGTGACTCATAAAAACGCTTGCAAAGCCTAAAAATACAAACGTTTGTAAGAATTAAGCATTATTCTCATCTTGCCGATGTTTATCGAATCAATCAAGCCGTTAATTCGTGACGAGAAAAAACGCACTACCCCATTGGCATTTGGAATTATTTGCATACAATAGGATGTTTTACCAATTTATTTACCGGTTGAACGATTGGATATGTCAGGCAAGTTTCGTGATGTACAGATACATTTAAACCCGTATCTCTGCCTAAGCCAGTCACTGTATTGGAGTTGTTATGAAAACTTTTAAAATTGGGTTAATGGGATGTGGCATGATCGCCTCCTATGGTCACCTTCCGGCGATCATGGAAACCGACGGCCTTACGATTCATGCACTGTATGATCCCAACGAACAAAGCCTCCAACATGAGGCCCGCCGATATAGTGTCCCCCATGCCTATTCTGATCTGGATGCTTTTTTTGCCAGTGGCATTGACGCGGTTGTCATCTGCTCACCTGCCCCTTCGCATTTGCAAAATTTCATCGATGTCGCAGCGCATAATTTGCCAATCCTCTGTGAAAAGCCATTAGCCATGGATGCAGAAGAAGGCCAGACAATGATCCAGATTATGGAAGATCAGGATTTAATGGTCGCGGTTGGATTTTGCTATCGCTTTAGCCCTTGTGCTCTAAAAATCAAAGAACTGATCCAACAAGATGCCATCGGTGATGTGCGCTCTATGCGACTGATCTACAACTGGGATTGCCATGGCAAGTATTACAAACCTGACCCGCTAAACCAACCGGATTTTTGGATTGAAGACCCCCGGCGGCGTGGTCGTATGGATGAAGGGGGCCCCATGGTGGATTGTGGCACGCACCAGATCGACCTTGCCCGCTGGTGGACTCAATCCAATGTCTCACGTTTTCAAAGTCATGCAGCCTGGGTCGATGATTATGAAGCGCCCGATCATGTCTGGGTTCACATGGACCATGACAATAGCGCACACACCATGGTCGAAATGAGCTACTCTTTTGGGCATACCACCAAAGACCGCATTAGTCATTTCCTGTATGAAATCATTGGCACCAAGGGCATGATCCGATACGACCGGAACTTCTCACACTTTGAGCTTCGCAATGAGCATGGCACCTATCAACTCGAATACCACGAAGAGAAAAACTTCCATGGCATGTATGAAGCCTTCTACGAGGCTTTATCAACAGGTGAACTGGGGAATCTCTGTAGTGTAGAAGATGCTTTGGAAGTCACACGCATCGCGCGAACTGCCACGACGAATTTGATTGAAAATCGTCATGGACTAAGCGTTGTGTAATCATACTTTCGCAAACCAGAAGGCATTTTCACCGCCAAACCCCCGGATCGCTAAGGACGCTAATTCCCAAGGCAAAGATCAATGCAATAACATTTTTTACCACAAAGGTCACAGAGTTTTTAAAACAGAGATAAAACAAGATCATTATTTTAAAATCTTGTCGTAAAACTCTGTCTTGAAACGGGGTGTTTGGGGTGCCTTGGCGGTAAAAATTATTTTAACATCAAATCGTGCGTCGTCTATCACAGACTCACAAACGACTCAATGCTCAAGCCATAACCATCCAGATCAGATGGTTTAAATGGATGATTCGTCAGCAAGTCGATTTGCTTAATTCCAAGATCACGAAGAATCTGACACCCAATACCATAGGCCCCTTTATTAACGGGTGGCATTGATCCGGGTGTCGGATGTTCCATCCCTAGCTGGGGGGCAAAATGTTCTCGCTGAGCTTCTGGTGGAAGGTTCAAAGTTTGAAGTTGTTGAAGCATTCCCTTGCCAGCACTTTCATGTCGCAGATAAACAATTGCGCCTTCGCCAGTCTCTGCAATTTTTTTCATCGCCTTATGCAGTGTCTTCCCTGATGGGACATTGGCATCACCTAAGACATCACCAAGCAGATTCTGTGAGTGCATACGAACCATCACTGTTTTGTTCACGGGGATGGATTTGCCTTCGACATCAAGCTTGCCGACATTGCCACAAACCAATGCGACATGTGCCATCGGGTCAAACCCGTTGCGGTAAGCGATGAGTGTAAATTTCCCGAATTCGGATTCAAATTCTTCGGTTGCAAGCCGTTGGACCAATTGTTCATTTTCCAAGCGATACTGAATCAGGTCAGCGACGGAACACATTTTGATGTTGTGTTCTTCACAGAATTTTTCGAGCTTTGGACGGCGAGCCATTGTGCCATCATCATCCATGATCTCCATGATGGCAGCACCTTCTTTAAGGCCTGCTAGACGGCAAAGGTCCACGGAGCCTTCGGTTTGGCCGGCACGTACAAGCACGCCCCCATTACGGGCTCGTAACGGCGGGATATGTCCAGGTCGTGCAAAGTCCGTAGACGTAGCAGCGTCATCGACAAGTCTCTTAATGGTGGTCGAGCGATCAAATGTACTGACCCCTGTCGTCACGCCAAAGCGACTATGAGCGTCCACCGTAATGGTGTATGCCGTGGTTCGCTCGGAGGTGTTGATGGCGGATTGGGGCCAAAGTTCGAGCTTGTCACAAATGCCCCCTGAAAGTGCAACACAAAGCATCCCCCGACCTTCGCGGAGCATAAAGTTGATCACATCAGGTGTACAAAACTGTGCAGGGCAAACAAGATCACCTTCATTTTCGCGGTCTTCATCGTCCACGAGAATAATCATTTTGCCTAGTTTAAGGTCTTCAAGAATTTCAGGAATGCTTTGCATGGTCGAATTTTAACCTCAGAAACGTAGCGGTAAAAAAAATTATTCACCGGGACCTAGTTCAATCACACAACGTTGCGTAAAGGGTTTAGTTGCCAGGTGTTTTTGAATATCATCAAGCGTGACAGCCATCATCTTCTGTAGTACATCTGCAAGTGATGTGTATTTGCCAAGATTAAGCCATTGGCTACCTAAGGCACGCATGCGCCCTGAGGAACTTTCACCATGAAGGGTCACTTGTGTGGCAAGTTTGTTTTTGGTTCGCTGAACATCCTGATCCGTGGTCTGACTTGATGCCGTATCTAGGACTTCCATGAGCATCTGACGAACTTTTTCTTTTCGATCCGGATCGCATGAAGCATAAGCCAAATAGCAGCCCGTTTGATCCATCCCCATGTGAGACAGGTCTGCTTCATCTGCATGACCGGGATCGACGAGGGACCAATACATTTTCGAACCATCACTATCGCCGATGACATCCGAAAGAACGGAAGCTGCATAACGGTTTTCATCCTGAAGTGACGGGCCTGGGCAGATCAGGCCAATATAATGACGGTTCAGCGCTTTATCCACCATCTGGTGATCGCCAGTGTGCGACATGGGCTTGATATAATTGCGATTTGCACCGGTGGGTTGCCAGTGTCCTGCAACTTTTTGGACCTCTTTAACGAGCTTGTCAAAATCGATTTGCCCAGCAGCTGAGACGACAATGTTGTCCGGACTATAGCGTTGTTCAAAGTATTGACGCATTTGTGAAGCTTGGAGTGCTTTGATGGAATCCACTGTCCCTAGCACACGATAGCCCAATGCATGATCGCCGAAGTAACGTTCAAGAAGCGTGTCTTGAAGTCGCCACTGTGGGCGGTCTTCGTACATGCTAATTTCTTCGAGGATGACATTTTTCTCCATCGAAAAATCATCTTCACGCAATGCAGGCCTGAGCATATCCCCTAACAGGTCTATCGCCTTAGGCAGATATTCAGGCAGAACATGAGCATAATAAACCGTCTTCTCATGACTGGTATAGGCGTTGTAATCTGCTCCGATTTCATCGAACTCACGATTCACATCGTCTGCGGTGCGACGTGCTGTTCCTTTGAACATCATGTGTTCGAGAAAATGGCTCACACCCATGACGGGCAATGGCTCGTCACGAGCACCGGTCTTCACAAAAAAACCCACCGCACTGGTCCGGGCATCTTCAGAAGATTCAGCCAGGATAGTCAGTCCGTTGGGTAGTGTGGTCTGATGAAATTTGACACTCATAAGTGTGTTCACGCTGCCACATCACAAGCTCGATAAAAGCTTGCTGGCATTAATTATAAGAAATACCCATCGGCGATGTGATCGTGTTGAAAATGCTTTGGAAAGCTTAAAAACAAGCTTCCCGATAGCTGCATACACAAACAACAGGACAAACCATTGACGATGGGTAAAAAATTGCTTTGAATTTAGCCAATAGCGTTATTTAACGCATCGACATATTCTTGTTTGCTATTGACACCGACAAACTTCTGAACGATCTGGCCATCTTTGATGAGCAACACCGTAGGAATCGCTGAAATTTCAAACTTCAATGAAACTTCACGGTTCGCATCGGTATCAACCTTGCCAACCTTGGCTTTGCCTTCAAATTCATTAGCAATTTCGTCGATGATCGGGCCAAGCATACGGCAAGGCATGCACCATTCAGCCCAAAAGTCCACGAGAACCGGAACCTCACTGTTCATGACGTCCTGTTCAAAGTTTGCGTCCGTTATCTCGATTACAGCTTCAGCTGCCATGCCAAGGCTCCTTATTTTCCCACCGCTAAGCGGCATTAATATTTCAATCACAAGTTTGCGATTCTATGCGGTTGATCACCGATGGGCAAACCCTGTGTCTGCTTGACTTTTCGCTGAAACAACCCTTTAAATCTTAGAATTATTCCAAAACCATTCCAAAAAACAACTCGCCTGCCCGATAACATCTTTATAGAAGGAACATTTCAACAAAAGACATTTGACCAATCACCCGATAAACTATCTAACTGTACACATTAACAACCCCATTGAGGAGACGAGCTTGACGCTCCAAAATCTAATCAACGAACGGAAAGCCAAGGTCGGCATCATCGGCCTAGGCTATGTAGGTTTACCACTGATGCGTGCTTTTTGGCATGCAGGCTATCCTGTCATTGGCTATGACGTGGACCCGGATAAAATTAAAAAAATCCATCAAGGTGAAAATTATCTCAAACATCTAGGTGAAGATTTTATCTCAGAAATGAGTCACTCTCAAACCTTTGATGCCACAGCAGACTTTGACCGGCTCGGTGAAGCGGACGCTTTATTACTGTGCGTTCCCACGCCCTTGGGAAAACATCTTGAGCCTGATCTTTCCTACGTGGAAGTGACCACCGCAGCCATTGCAAAAACGCTGCGCAAGGATCAACTAATCGTCCTTGAGTCCACCACCTATCCGGGAACCACCCGCCAAGTGATGATGCCTGTGCTTGAAGCGTCGGGCCTTAAATGTGGTGAAGATTTTTATCTTGCCTACTCACCTGAACGTGAAGATCCAGGACGTAAAAACTTCAACACGCAAACCATCCCCAAGCTCGTTGGCGGCATCGGTGAAAAAGCGGGCAAGCTCGCAACGGAACTTTATTCCACTGCGGTCAGCGAAGTGATTCTTGTCTCTAGCGCTGAGGTCGCTGAGTCCGCTAAACTTTTGGAAAATATTTATCGCTCGGTGAATATTGCATTGGTCAATGAAATGAAAGTTGTCCTTGCTGCAATGGACATTGATATTTGGGAAGTTGTTGACGCTGCTGCCACCAAGCCTTTTGGCTTCCAAGCCTTTTATCCTGGCCCGGGTTTAGGGGGACACTGTATCCCTATTGACCCTTACTATCTGACATGGAAAGCCCGCGAAGTTGGACACACCACGCGGTTTATTGAGCTAGCGGGTGAAGTGAATCATGCCATGCCTGAATATGTCGTGCAGCAAACAACGCTCGCTTTAAATAAAAACCAAAAGTCCGTCTCAGGATCAAAAATTTTAATCCTCGGCTTAGCCTACAAACCTGATGTCGATGACATTCGTGAGAGCCCTAGCTTTGAGATCATTCAAAAGTTACAAGCACTCGGCGGCATTGTTGATTACAACGACCCGCATGTGCCAGCGACCCATAAAATGCGTAACTATGATCTTCAAAAACACAGTGTTGAATTAAGTGTTGATTCACTCAAATATTTTGACTGTGTCGTCATCGCAACCAACCATAAAGTTTATGACCGGCAGATGATTGCAGACCACGCCAAAGTGATTGTGGATTCACGCGGTGCGCTACGCCAAGTCACCGGCAAACGTGATCATATTTTTAGTGCGTAACACCTTGCCTAACATAATTCACTAAAACCAAATCTCAA
>JAESSU010000125.1 GCA_016763955.1 Phycisphaeraceae bacterium
ATGATTAAAGTTCCCGCCACACCTGCGGGATTGGATGCTTTAGAAGACCTTGCAGCGATGGGGCTGTCACTTAATGTCACGTTGATTTTTACTGAACGCCAGTACTTAGCCGCGCGTGATGCGGTTTGGCGCGGCGCTCAAAAACGCGACTCATTGGAGACTTTTAAAAGTGTTTACAGCATCTTCGTCTCCCGCGTAGATGTTTACACCCAGCAGCATCACCCGAACCTTAGTGATGCGGCACAAGGCATGGTGGGATTGGTCAATGCCAAACGAATGTGGGCTGTTAATCAAGGATTCTGGAAGTCCAAAAACTTGCCCTTAAGTCAGGAAATGATTTTTGCTAGCACCGGTGTTAAGAAAAAAGGCGCTCCCGCGGATATGTATGTTGCCAACCTTGTCGGGGCTGACATTCAGACCAACCCGCCGGCTCTTAATGCGGTCATCGAACAGATGGACAAACAGTACACAGCCACCATTGCAGATTTACCTAGTGAGAATGTGCTTGATGAAATAGATCAGATCGTTGACATTGGGAAACTCGAAGAAGTGCTCATGTCCGAAGGTTTAGCCAAGTTTGCTGATCCCCAAAAAGCATTGATTAAATTGATCGGTGAAAAGCGAGCATCATTAACTGCCTAAGGCCTAGTGGTTCATTGTACCTGATTTGTATTGGATCGCGATCAACATCACTACGGGAAATACGGCTCCACTTCCGGGGGGATGCATTGCAAGATGCCATACGTGACGTTTTAGCAGCCATGCAACCACCCTCGCGTGGTTGCATGGCGAAAACCCAAACATCTCCAGAAGGGATTTGGAAATTGGAAGGCATCATTTTCTGCACGATTGCTGGGGCGATTATCAGCTTGGTTGTTTTAGTGATCGTCCAGTCAATCCGCATGGAGAAAAAACGAAACCTGCTCATCGAGCAACTCGCTGAGACATTGGGTTTTGATTACACCGCTAAGTTGCGTGATGTTGAAAAAATGCCTTGCAGTAGCGGGGCTTTGTTTAACCGGGGGCGTTCACGCTCTGCCAAAAATGTGATGACCGGCAAGGTCGCTGATGTTGATGTTCAACTCATGGATTATCAGTACACCACCGGCAGTGGGAAACATTCCACAACACATCGCATGGCTGTAGCCGCTTACAAAGTCCCCGGTCTTAAGATTCCTAATTTTGCGCTTGAACGCGAAAACTTTCTGTCGCGCATTGCAGATAAGTTTGGATTTAGCGATATCAACTTTGAAAGCCATCCTAAATTTTCAGATGCCTTCCAGCTCAAAGGTAAAGCCAAACAAGCAATTCGAGCGTTTTTCACGCCTGCATTGTTGACTCAAATTGAAAATGGGCTGATTCAAAAAGACTGGAATGTGCAAGCAGGGGGCAGTTGGCTAATCATTTACACGACAAATGGCCACATTAAACCCGAAGAACTTCAAACTTATCTCAATCGCTCGTTTGATCTGATGAACCGACTAACTGCGGCTGTAAGTGCGTAGGTTGATTCTTTAGTACCGTGGTTTGAAGCTGGTTTAGGCATTCCGCTGTGATTTGAACCATCGGCTCATCGTCCCATTTGTGAAAACCATTCATCTCTCGGTCGGAGTAGCTCATAAGACTGCCATCAGGAAGCTGAATTTTGACCACGCGATTGAATTTACAAGCACTTAAACAGATCGAGTTATAGAGTTCGATCTGGATGCCCTCTTGAGATAAACGATCTTTTAAAGACTGCAATTTGGCATGCAGTCCCTTTGGACCACATTCCTTACAGACAAAAAATCGAAGGTTGGATGTACACATATTTGCAGACCCCTTATTGCAGGCAAATCTATTGTAGCGATCAGAATGTTTAAGGTAAGTCTTTTTATAAAGGCTGTCTATAAAAGATATCGGTTGCTTTTGATTGAGGCTGTAAGGAATACTGGGAATAAACTAGGAAAATTGATAGGTTTGTGTTGAAAAGTCAAAAATAAGAATTTTTTTGTAGGGCGGCGTTGCGATGTTTTTGGGGCTAAAGCGTGATCAGTGTTGCACCGGTTAAGACCAGAATGAGATTAGGGGTTATGACTAGCTAGGTGTTTTGCTAAGAGCGTTTTAATCAGGTTATTGTAAAATAGAGGCTTACAGGCCATGGCCAGAAGGCTCGTTGTCGGTTAGGATAAATCAAGACCGAAAGGGGCCTGGTATGTCAGTACAGATGGAACTTGGAAGAATTTTGATTCGTGAGGAATACGAGTCGCATATTCTGGAACTCCGCGAGATCGAAGGTGATCGTGTCTTTCCGATTGTGATCGGGCCCAATGAGGCATTGGCGATTGAACGTCGTCTCTTGGGGAAGACTCCGCCTCGTCCGCAGACCCATGAGTTGCTAGCTTCTGTGATTGATCAACTGGGTGCCAAGGTCAAATCCATCATCATTCGTGATTTGCAGGATCACACTTTTTACGCTTCGCTAATTCTGGAACAATCCGGGAAGAGCATTGACATTGATAGCCGTCCAAGTGATGCCATTGCATTGGGGGTGGCGATGGATGTGCCTATTTTTGTCGAGGAGTCTGTTTTGGAGGCGATTTGTCCTTCGGGCAATACAGAATCTTTTGAATCTGACTTAGACGGTCTGCCTGATACGGATTAAAGAGGCCCACCTGTTCTTGGGACGGATTTACACGGGGAACCCCCCGTCTATAGCCGTTGCGAGGCTTCTGTAATACTTAAAGCTTGTTGAGATGGTTACTTGCAGTCATTATTGTAAGGCTTTAAGTCATGCCGTGATGTGTATTAGTTGGGGAAAACTTGTAGGTGCAAGTCAGGATTGTGTGGTTTGCATTTAATTTGGGGCGGTCAGTGTTGACAAGAGATTTGAATTCGGTACACTTCCTCTTCTCGCTCTGATTTGGTCAGGGCACTGTAGTAATGAACAGAGACATGAACGGTTAGGAAATTCAATGTCCGCAGGCAAAATTAGAATTCGTATGGAAGCCTATGACCACCAGGCTTTGGATGCTTCGGCTCGTGAGATCGTAGATCACGCCAAGCGCACTAATGCAAAGGTCTCTGGTCCAGTTCCCTTGCCGACTCGTATTGAACGTTACACCGTTCTTCGCGGCCCACACGTTGACAAAAAGTCACGTGAGCAATTCGAAATTCGCACACATAAGCGTATTATTGATATCAAAGACCCCACAGCTCGCACTGTGGAAGCACTCAACCGTTTGGTTGTCCCTGCAGGTGTCTTTGTGAAAATCAAAGCGTAACATGTGTTGACTAGATAAAGAGTTGTTGCAAAGTTGCAATGGCTCTCGTTGGGAAGTTTTGACAGATTTACCAAACAGAGTAGTGATCCGCTCGGTGAAGAACTGATGATCCAGCTAGGAAAGCAACTCTGGGAGTTTGAAATGCCTAAAGCAATGATCGGTAGAAAAGTGGGCATGACGCGTCTCTTCGGTGAGAAGGATCGTTATGTTGGATCAGGCGAAAAAGTTCAGATGTTGGTCAATGACCCCATTACTGTTCTTCAAGTCGGTCCTAACTTTGTAAGCCAAATTAAAACCGAAGAAACTGATGGCTATAATGCTCTTCAGCTTGCCTTTGGTGATATCAAAGGTCGTAACACGACCATGCAGCTCATCGGTCATGATGCCAAGGCAGGCGTGACTCCCAAGTCCTTGCACCGCGAAATTCGCGTCACCGCAGGCGAGCTTGAAGGTGTTGAGCTTGGCAAACTAATAAATGTTGAAGTCTTTGAAGATGTTGCATACGTTGACGTATCTGCGACCTCCAAAGGTAAAGGTACACAAGGTCCTATGAAGCGATGGGGCTTTAAAGGTCAGCAGGCAACTCACGGTGTGGAACGTAAGCATCGTTCACCCGGTTCAGTGGGTGGCCGCTCAAGTAACCTTGGTACTGGTAAACCCAAGAAGGGCGGCAAGAAAGCCGGCCAAATGGGTAACACACGTATTACCGTCCGCAGCCTTGAGGTTGTCGGAATTGATAAAGAAAAAAATCTTCTGTTGGTTAAGGGATCGGTTCCCGGAGCTAATCAGGGGGTTGTATCTTTACGGGAAGCTATTCGCTTGTACAAGCGTAAGGTGGCCAAGTAAAGGTCATTGAACCTCGTAAGTCTTACTTAGTTGATGTCGGAGTTTCCGACAGCTAGGCAAGGGAAACTGCGAGGTCGCAACAGCATGGCGAACGACAAAGTCGTGTGTCATCGTAGGCAGTCTTGAGTTTAAGGTTGTCTAAAGTATTGTGCGACGAGCAACACGTAGCCCCAAGTTGGGGACGTAGGTGAATAATATGATTGAAATTCCAGTTCACGACATTCAAGGCAAGCAGATTGATACTCTGCAAGTTGATGAAGCACTCCTCGGTGGTGAAGTTCGCCATGACCTGTTAAAGCAGGCTTATGTCCGCTGCCACGCGAATCGCCGCTTAGGTACAGCAAGTACCAAAAGCCGTGCCGACACTTCATACTCAACTCGCAAGCTATATCGTCAGAAGGGAACCGGCGGCGCTCGTCGCGGTTCTGCTGGCACCAACATCATGTATCATGGTGGACACACTTTTGCCAAGTCCGCCCGTTCGTTCCGCCAGGACATGCCCAAGAAAATGCGGCGTCTGGCTAATCGCAACGCTTTGCTGGCTAAAGCCCTCGACGGTGAAATCAAAATCGTCGATTCTCTGGCATTCGAAAAGCCCAGCACCAAGCAGTTCAACACACTGCTCTCCGCTTTAAATATCAATCGCACATGCTTGCTTGCTTTGAAAGACACGACCAGTGTTGAAGCAAAGTCAGCCCGCAATGTTGAGCACCTTAGTGTGACCAATGTGAATCAGCTTAGTGTGTTTGAAGTCCTCAATCACCGCTTCCTGCTTATTGATAAAGCAACCATGGAAACAGCGATTGCTCTAACTCAAAATAATGTGAATACCGTTTCCGCAAATGTGGAGGGTGAATAAACATGGATGCAACTTATGTGATTAAGCGTCCCATGGTGACTGAAAAGACAACATGGGAATCCGATGCTCGCAACCGATTTAGTTTTGTTGTGGACACAAAAGCAACCAAGCCTCAGATTCAAAAAGCAATCGAAGAGCTTTACGCCGTACGCGTTGAAAGTGTTGCTACTCAGATTCGCAAAGGTGAAACATTCCGTACTCGTTACGGTGTTTCCAAAAAGCGTGACTGGAAAGAAGCAACCGTTCAATTGCACCAAGATGACCGAATCGAACTGTTCTGATTAACTGTTGTAAGTGACTGTTAACTCAGTTAGTAAGGAGAGGCCACCATGGCCATTCGCGTATACAATCGAACCAGTGCAGGCCGCCGAAACTCCTCGGTCAATCTCTATTCAGAGGTGACCAAGAAGCGTCCGGAAAAAAGCCTGCTTTTACCCAAGAAGAAAAACGGCGGTCGCAACCATCATGGTGTGATTACCGTTCAGAGTCGTGGTGGTGGTCACAAACAGCGTTACCGTGTTATGGACTTTCGTCGTACCACGAAGCTGGATATGCCAGGCACTGTGGTGGGTATTGAGTATGATCCAAATCGCTCTGCCAACATTGCTCTGATCCAGTACGAAGATGGCGACAAGCGATACATCATTGCCCCAATCGGTTTAACCGATGGCGAAGAAATCGTGAATGCCACCGAGCGTGCCGAGCCTAAGCCCGGCAACTCGATGCTTGCTAAATATATCCCAACGGGTTTGAATATTCATAATATTGAATTGGTCCCAGGTAAGGGTGGTGCGATTTGCCGAAGTGCAGGATCGTATGCTCGCCTGACCAACCGTGAAGGGCAATGGGCAACCATCGTTCTTCCCAGTGGTGAAATTCGCCAGATTTCGGTTAATTGCCGCGTGACCATTGGTCAAATCGGTAATACGGATCATATGAATGTTCGCATCGGTAAAGCCGGTCGCAACCGTCATAAGGGTAGACGCCCCCACACGCGTGGTGTGGCCAAGAATCACTGCGATCACCCCCTAGGTGGTGGTGATGGCAAGAGTAAGGGCGGTCGTGCCCCAGCATCTAAGACAGGCGTACTGTCCAAGGGTGGTCGGACTCGTAAGAAGGGCTTGCCATCGAGTAAGCGTATCTTGCGTCGTCGTGTGAGTAAGCGTTACGGACAGTTATCACTGTAACTTAATTGAGGAGGCCACATGGCCCGTTCACTTAAAAAAGGCCC
>JAESSU010000126.1 GCA_016763955.1 Phycisphaeraceae bacterium
GGCTCCGGTTGGTTTGAAGTTGTTTAAGTAACCTCAATTTACCAGACTCACGATGTCATGCTTTTACTCCCCGGTGTTGCGCTTCGGAATTGAATCCACCAGATACTTCCAATGCTTGTAGTTTGTACGAGTCCTGTAAATACCAAATTCAGTATCCCACAATCCTACGGTTTTTCCGTTGTCTTTCATTAGCTGTCTCCAATGCACGACCTGCTGCCGAAGCGGAGACTCGCCTTTATTGGAATTTTCGTCAGGAGGAGTTCCTTTTCCTAATCCCTGATAAAAATGTACAGCTAACTTATCGACATACTTTAAACCACCAGCTTTAATGATCTTGTCGAATTGCTTGTATGGTGCTTTACAGGCGTACTGACCGACAACCACGGCATCAGGATTAATCTTTTTTATGCTGTCATAAATCTGTTTCGACTTCGTTAATAGTTCATCAAGTGTCAAATGAATAAACCCAGAAACAATCGGTTTGTTTATCCGGTCTTCCGCTTGATCAATGATATGAATTTCATTCCATGTCTCCCAATAGTTTGTGTATTTTGTATATTTAGAAACCGTGTGATTAACATAATTGAGCATATCTTCTAGATTGCTAGCGGGAAAAATCCTTGCCCAGTACCAAAGGTCTTGCGGCATTTTATACTTTTTCAAGGAGGGGAAAGATGGCTTTATCATACTGGCCCAATAAGGCGTATAATCAAGTGATGCTAGAAGATGTAATTTATTCTGAGAAGATACCTCAAGAAGATTGGTTGTATCCTGAAAGTTTCCTTTTTGCGGCTCTATAACCTGCCATTTTGTTTGCATTCCAACATGCGCCCTGACTATACTTACACCAAGCATTTTCAGTAAATGAAAGTTGCGTGACAGCGGTCCGGCATGAAATCCAAAAGGATTATCTTCAAATTTAGAAATATCACGATTTGGCACAACTGCTATCGCATTTTCACGATAAGCCACAAGTTTTTTATTGTGCATTATCTTGCAACTGATTTTATAATAACCGACTGGCAAACCGTATTCGGGCAATCGAAGTGACTGTCTTTCTGTTTTGTCCTTCAAGTCAATTGTGAATTCTTTCACAGTACTGTTCCAATAATCAATAAATCTAATGATGCCGACTAATTTCCCTGAAAGCTTCTGGCGGTTCAGGCAGTTTAATGTAAGTATTTGCGGATTATCTACAAAGCTTACGCCAAATGGGACGGAGCTTTTGACAAAACAATCAAAATTGTGTGTTGGTTCATATTTAGAGGGTTTATGATTATTTTTTATTTCAAGCATCACGGCATCAACAAGTATTACGCCTTTGTTTTTGAAAGCAATCGTTCCTTGTCCCTGATGACTGATTGTTCCGTTGACACTATAGCGTTGCCAATCGGCGTCCACTTTGAAAATCTTTTTGAAACTCTGTTGTTTTTCCCCAAAAATCCCGGATTGAATTCCTAATTCGACATTTGCTGTCCCATGGAGAGCTTTCATATAGACAGAAAAAACAGCCGGCTGTTCTTTTGAGCTACCTGTAACGACTGGTTCCGAGAATAGGAATGTCAGTAAATGGCGAGAATCATGTCTCAATTCCAGTGATTGCATCCCATCTACTTTGTCTGTGTAATTATATCTTCTGCCAGAATTACTTCCGTTACCTGCTCGATAATATTCTGGTATATGCTGATAACCTCCCAGTTCACGAGTAAAACCAGACCAGCCGACAGTATAATAACGATCTCCAAGCTCGAAACTGCTTCCAGTTAGTAAATTTTTGCCCGAAGTGATCACGGGGACTGAAGCAGACTTTTTGGATGCCATTGGACGTTTTACGATACGAATACTTTTTATTTGAATTTCACCTTTACCATAAAAAAGTATCCTAAAAACCGCTTTTTCTACCGATTTAGTTGGTTTAGGGACAACCGAAAACTTATAGATTTTAAAATTACTACCTATTTTCTCAATTTTCCGCATGTAATGCTTAGTCCATGGAGGCTTGGGCTTTACACAATAAAACTCTCCAGAAAAATCACCTTGAGCTTTCATCTCTAAAATTATTTCATATTTTTCCCAGCGAGATGCGGTATTTATGATTTGTTGAATCGTCATTCTCCCTGATTTTCCGGTAAAAACAACCACTTTCCCACTTGAAGTCAATTTGACCGTTGCAACCCCTCCCGTTAAATTCCAGTGCTTTAAACCGTTTTCAAAATTAGAATTACGAGAAATGTCGCCAAAAGCAAGATTTGAGCAAAGGATTAAAAATAGAGATAGGAATACTTTCATAGAGTAACCTCTTATTGTTTCAATGTTACGGTTGGTTTTCTTATTAATCATTCAACTGACAGTTTTATTTCTTTGACTGTCGAGGCGAAAAAAAGTGTTTTAGCATGGGACTTTCTTGGGCTTCCATTGAATTTCGAGCATTTTCTACAGAGCAACATGCTCGCCTTTTTGAGCTTGAATGTTCAATTGTTTGACCTTGTTTTGATCAAGGTCTGAGAGACACGGACATACGAAGCCAATCCGTTCCAGGATCCAATGAGGTGCTCGCATGCCCATCCACATAAACAGCATTTCCCTTGCTATTGTGTCGATAGATCGCGGCTGAAGCAGCTACCGGGTCATTGACGGTGGATAGATAAAGCGTATTCCGTGGTTCACCCAGTAAAACAGCGTCAGAAGCTTTGAGGACATCGTCCATTTTCAGGTAGCCAATGCTGCCAATTGAGTCATAATGGATTCCAGCCCGTTCTTTGAGAAATTCGTTCATCCCGTAATCCATCACATACGGTTTAGGATCAACCACGGAAGGGCATGCAAGAATGCCAGCTTCAGCTCTGTATTGGGAGTATAAAGTGATCGGGTTAGCATATCTATGGTAGCCACTAGTCAAGAACGCGTTAATATAGCCATTGAGTTTACTACCCTCGCAAGGGTTTTGTGTCAGCTTATAGTTCCACCAACGGCATAATGATGAACCTCCAGTATTATACGCAGGTATAGTTCCCTTAAAATCCGACATATAATTGACAAAACCCAGATGACATTGCTTGAGGTTAATGGCACATAGAATTGTTCTTGCAGACTCTCTCGATTTGGCGAGCGCTGGAAGTAATATGCTGATTAAAATAGAAATAATTGATATGACAACTAACAGCTCGATGAGTGTAAACGCTTTTAGGAGGCAAGCTGCCGGACGTTTGATAGAAGAAAGCGAATTTTTCATTTTGAGAGGTTCCTTGATTAAGAGTAGCGATTGCGTTTTTCTTTCTGAACGCTTTTTACGAATGAAAAGACTTTCGTTCGTTTGGCTCCGTGTATTGGGCAGACTCCATTGGGGCATAAGGGGAACTGTTTGGCGGGTGTTTGCTCAATCGGATGGACGTGAATAAATGTTGTTCCAGGACTTCAATAGCTTGCTCCAATTCGCCTTGTTCGAGCAATTGGAAAATTGCCGTATGTTCTTCCAGCGTTTTTTTTCTCGCCAATTGCGTGAAGGTGGTTTGCGTATGCGCCATGACAGAAATGAGTAGTGGTGATTGCCGGTACATCCGGAGCAGTCGTTGATTGCCGACCAGCTCAACGAGAGCTTCATGAAATCGCCAATCCGCTTCACAGAATCCAAACTCAAAGCCATCTTCAAAAGTTTGCCGCATCACTTCAATGGCTTTGTGCATTTTTTCAAAGTTTGCTAGGGGCAAACGGCGAAGATGGGCAAGTTTTAAGGCACCCACCTCAATGGCCACTCGCATTTCCTGAATTTCATCGAAATCAGATTTTTCAAGAGCTGGGACAAAGACACCGCCTCGTTCGCCGCGACGAAGCAATCCCTCATGCACCAGCAGATTGACTGCTTCGCGGAACGCACTGCGGTAAACGTCGAATTTCTGTGCCCATTTATTTCTGCAAGTCTTGTTCCCGGAGTAATTTGACCGTGCATCAGGAGCCTGCGGAGTTCTTGATAGCAAGCATCGCTGGACGAGGGCTTGGTGGCGTATTGTTCAGATTTTTTTTTCATGATAATAAATATCATATCCATTTTGTTTTCAAAGTCAAGTTTTTTTTGTTTACAAAATACGCCAATCTTCTTAAAATCCAAATAAAATGAAACCTTGCCCAATAAGATAGCCCGCCCATGTTGCCACTGCCACGGACGTGACCCAGGAGCCAGCCGAGCCAAAAAGCAACAGGACTCTTAATAGAAGAGGCTGAAACAAGGATAACGGCTCATAATCTATGATATATACAGTAGTTACTAGCATTAACTCACACGCCAAAATCTGCCCCTGCACCTATTTATTCGAATCAAAACGCTCCCCTGTTTCTCTCGATCTAAACACAAAACTATGATTTCAAATATCACTTACGGTACGACCAGCAGCATTCAATGCCAGCATGAGTCAAATCGAATCGGGCCCCCGCTATTTGCTTATAGAAAAGGACTTGCGTTAATGCGAGTCCTTTTTTATTTGCCAAAATCAGACCCTTTGTACATCACTTTGTACATCACCCCCGGAAGTGTTCCTTTGAGAATGCGATCCGCACATTGGGCTGACACTGCAAATCAAAATGGACACGCCAAGTACCACACCGAACTAAACGGAGGTTCATCATGGCAAGTCTCATTCAACGGAATAACATCTACTACATCCAAGACCGCATCAGCGGGAAACTCAATCGTCAAAGTCTTAACACCACATCCAAACAAATTGCCAAAGATAAACTCAGGCAATACCAATCTGCAAAACTACGCGAGCACGACAACCCCCTGCCCACACGCACGCCTATTGCGGATGTGATGACAGCCTACGTTGCTTATATCCGTGCAAGGAAGACACTCAAATCAGCTCAGACAGACATCTACTATCTGCGCGAAGCGTTCGGCCCAATCTGTGATGCATTGACAATTACCTCACGCAAAAGCACCGCAAAAAAACGCCCTGCAAAAACAAGCAAGCTTGATCGACGTAAATGCATGCAGACGATTGAGGCCCCCTACTTTGAAGCCATCACTACAACACAGGTTGCAGCGTTAATTGACTTCAAGGTCAGAGATCAAGGCGTAAAACCAAAAACGGCTAACAACTACCGCTCGATTCTCCGGCGTGTGTTTAATTGGGCGACTGAAGAATTTAATTTGCGTTTGCCTAACTGTGATGGGGGGCGATCTGGTACGAACCCTGCTGCCAAGGTTCGGCCTTACAAAGAACACGCATCAGAAATCAGCTATCTCACCATGCTGCAAATCGACGAACAACTTCACAGCTTGCGCTTCAATCCGCGTTTGCAGACTATGGTAGCTTTGCTGATCTATGCAGGAGTACGTAGAGAAGAACTTCTTTGGATCACCAAGGACGACATCATCCTCACCCCCGCCCCCGGAAGCGCCCCCGGAATCAGCCGAAGAATCGGAACCGCTTTCGACTCCGGCACTGCTCCCGGAATGACTTCCGGCGGGCGGATTGTTTCCCGTGTTTCCCGGGGCGGCCTTCCACAAATCCAGCAGTCGGCCCTCGAAGTGGCGCATCACGGTTTCGGGGATGCAGGTGTCGGTCACGCGGTTCATGCCGCGATCAAGAAGAGCCTGCTCATCGTCAGCGGTGAGCGCCCGCCAGTTGGGGCACCACTCGTACTCGTTGCCCGCGAGTAAGAGGAAGATGTCTTCTTCGAGGTTGGCTCCGGTGCAGCTGATCGCGTGGACTTTGTCTTGGCGGATCATGCGTGCGAGGCTTCGGCCGAGGCCTGCGGTGCTCATCGCGCCCGAGAGGGTGACCATCATTTTGCCGCCGGCGTCGAGGTGCGCCTCGTAGCCCTGGGCGGCGGCGAGGGTTTCTCGGCTGTTGAAGTTGGTGTAGTGGCGCTTCATGAAGCGGCGGAGCGGAGAA
>JAESSU010000127.1 GCA_016763955.1 Phycisphaeraceae bacterium
TTCTGCCGACGCTCATGGAGGTGTGGGGCATGGAACCATCGCCAACAATCCAAGGCCGTTCATTGCTTCCCCTGATTGATGGAGAATGCGAGACGATTCACGAAGAAATATTTGCAGAGGAAAGTACCTTCCCGAGAAATTTAATTCGCTGCATACGCACAACACAATTTAAGTTCATTCGCAATTTCAGTATTGGGAAATCGACCAATACCTATAGCCTCATCCCGCCGGCATTTAATACCGGTGATTTCTATCTTTGTGACCGGCCAGAATACGAACTTTATGATCTTTTAGAAGATCCACATGAGCTTCACAATTTAGCTGGCTCAGCTGAGCACCACGAGATAGAGTCGGATCTTCGTACTCGCCTAGATCAATGGATGAAGGATACAAAGGATCCGATTCTTAACGGAAGTATTCAACGCCCCAAAGATGAATACGAACTTTTTCCAAAAATTCTATTGGACGAGCATTTCAAATTGCTCTGGGAATAACCTTCTCTCTTGGACTTGGAGATGGTGAACTAGCCTGTTACATAGGCCTTGGCCCGATCCTGTTTGCTCACATCAGTCCCGAGGAAAAAGATTTAATCCTCGGCGGGAACCCACATCGGCTCCTTAAAAAACACAGCCTTGTTACTCAATAACTAAAAACATAAAGAGTTAAACCATGCGTATCCAACAATCATTTTGTTACCCATTATTCACTAGCGATGATTATGAATTAAGTCATCTATTTACCAAAGCACGTGCCATGGGCTATCTGGCCACCGAGTTTTGGTTCCGTGATGATTCACATGAAGAGGTGATCGCTACCGCTAAAGCAAGCGGTTTAAAAATCGCCAGTGTTTGCGGGCATACTAGTCTTGAAAAAGGCTTAAATGATGTCTCTGATCATGATCGGATTGAAGCAGAAATAATTGCTTCTATTGACTATGCCGTCAAACATGAAATTCCTAGTCTGATTACTTTCTCAGGCAATCGACTCGAAGGCCAAACTGACCAAGAAGGACTTGAAGCTTGTGCAGCAGGCCTTAAGCGTGTTTGTGGTTATGCACAAAAGCACAATATTAATTTAAATATGGAACTTTTAAATTCCAAAGTCAATCATGCGGGCTATCTCTGTGATCACACCGCTTGGGGCGTGGCTTTATGCCAGGCCGTTAATAGTCCGCGTGTGAAACTACTTTACGATATTTATCACATGCAGATCATGGAAGGCGATGTGATTCGCACCCTCCAAGAAAACCTTCAATGGATCGGTCATTTCCATACCGCAGGCAATCCCAACCGAAAAGACCTTGATGACCAACAGGAACTCAATTATCGTGGCATCTGTAACGCCATTGCCGCAACGGATTACAAAGGCTACCTCGGCCATGAATTCAAACCCAAAGCAGACACCCTAAAAGCACTCGCAAAAGCATTCGAAATTTGTGACCAAACAGACTAAAGGGAAAATCGTGACGAGTCTAGCGATAGTGAATATTTCTAAAGACAGTGTATCCCAAGGGGTGTTACGCCTATGTTACCAAAGTACTTTAGATCAATTTGAAGATTGGGCTTTGATTAGACAGCCATCGAGTTCCAGAAACTGGGTCGTCAATCTCCACGGCCACAGTTCAACAGGCGATCAACTTTATACCCGCAAGGATATTTGCGAAAACTGGATCCCGGTGTTTGATCAATATAATTGTAATATTGTGACACCCAATCTCCGTGGCAATGCATGGATGGGGCCCGCAGCAGTCACTGATCTTCATGCACTACTTAAATATCTCCGCGTGCATTATCAAGCAGAACGTTTTATCTTCGTCGGCGGATCGATGGGCGGAACGAGCTGTCTTATTTATGCAACATGTCACCCCGAAGATGTGGCTGGGGTGGTATCAATGTGTCCAGCAACGGATATCGAAGACTATGCCCGTTGGTGTCGTCAAAACCAAGAGGTCAACACGACGATCCGTGAAATTGCCGATGCCATTGAAGCATCCTATGGCGGCTCGCCTGACCAACAACCTCAAATTTACTTAAAACATAATGTGTCCAAAAACGCACATAGACTAAACATGCCTATGGCTATATCTCATGGTGATGCGGATCCGCTGATCCCCGTTAAGCAGTCCAGAGATTTGGCTGCTAAGCTTACCCGTCATCCGAATTTTATATATGAAGAATTGCCCAGCGGGAACCATAACGCCCCACTTGCGAGCTTGCGTGGACTTTTTGAATTTATATTACATAGCCCGTCACTTAAAGGTCTAAAATAAGCCATGAACAAACCCGCTACCCCTAAAAAGCCCCATGTTGTTTGGATCATGTGCGACCAACTTCGGTCAGACAAACTAGGATTCATGGGAGATTCTATCGCGCGAACGCCTAACCTTGATCGCCTTGCAAATCGGGGCGTGGTGTTTGAAAAAATGTATCCGCAATGTTCGGTTTGCATGGGAAGTCGCGCATCAATCCTAACCGGTCGATACTTACGAACCTGCGGCATGAGCGGTGGTTCGCCATTGCTTGATCCAAGAGAAATCACCTGGCCAACCGTGCTTCAAGAAGCTGGCTATCAAACGGGTTTGTTTGGCAAACTTCATGTCACGCCTCAGCAATATACGTTAAAGGAACTTGATCGATTTGATGCGATTACTGATGCCACGGTTTTTTTAGAACCCGCAGGAATCGGTCGCGCTCAATTTCCACCTTCGCATCACAATTATGGTTTTCAACATCAAGTACCTTACGAAGACATTCTGCCTAGCGGTTACAAAGATTGGGTTGCCAAACGCGATCCGAAACTCGCAGCGATATTGCCCCAAAAAGGGATGCAATCCTGGGAAGGCTGGAATCAACGTTATACCGAACATCAGCCAGGTGATATCGGACCGACGGTTACGCCTGTCGAATTGCATCCCTCAATGTATATCGCAAACTCAGCATCGGAGTATTTCCAAAGCCATCACAAGCAAGGCCCTTGCGCTATGCAGGTTTCGTTTGTCGATCCGCACCACCCGTTTGACCCGCCCGCAGAATTGCTCGCTAACTATCCGCTGGATCAGATGCCCTTGCCCCGTCACACCGACACCGGCGATGTGCAGTGGCCCCAGCGTCTTCTGGACAACACCACTGATTATAAACTGACCCCCGAAGAACAAACCCGTGATGGTATTGCCTGTTATTACGCCATGATTGAAATGGCAGACCTAGCTGTAGGCGAACTGGTCAAAACCATTGAAGAAGCTGGCGAACTGGATAACACCATATTCTTATTCGTCGCAGACCACGGCGAATACCTAGGCGACTATGGCCTATGGCGTAAAGGATCGTATCATTACGATTGTGTCATGCACGTACCTGCTTTTATCAGCTATCCCCATGCAGTACCCGCTGGCCAGCGAAGCGAAGGACTCACCGAAGCATTGGATATGACTGCGACCTTATTTGGCTTGCTAGACATCGATCTGCCAGCAGGAATACAAGGTACGGACATGACCCAAGGGCTAAAAAACAAAGAGCATTTGGATCGCCCGTGGATCTACACCGAATTGCATACCACGCCCTGGGGCCCGTTTTTGTGTATTCAAACTCTGCGTACCCACACTGCTCAACTAGACGTTTATCCTGAAGATGAGCAATCGCTGTTATTTGATCTTGAAGCCGACCCCGATCAACGGCGAGATGTTTACAATGACCCTGCATACCAATCTTTACGTGATCAGATGCAGCGAAACATGTTCAAAGAACTCTCCCGCCAGACAGACCCACTGCCCAAACCTTTGTCACAGTTTTAAAGCCATTGACACGATTCTCTTTTTCACTGGCAAAAGCTGTTATCCATCTAAGAACAATTCTCGATATCAAAATTCTTAACACCGTAACCAAGCTGTCACTAACCTATGGCAGCTTGGTTATGATGCGTTAAAGACACCTCGACACGCCAGCTAACACAAAGCCTCATAACCGGAAAAATCAACACTAAAATCACAAGTACCAGAACATCAAGACAATCATGCTTGACTTATTCTTAGCATACATTATATTCGTTATGGACATATACACGCACAAACGAACATTACGGTGCTTATCATGAAACAACAAAATTTTGTCAACGTCGAGCGTTCCTTAGCTGACCTTTTAGGCACGCAGTATTTAGAATCCGTCTGTCAGGCACATGACTTTCTGTGGGATAACACTGACACCTCTTTGCCTGCGATGATTCACCAAAAACAGTCTTTTTTACCTAAAACCATGCCGCATAAAATGGCTTGCATACTCAATCGGGTTGGAACTCAGGTCATTAAGCAACCACTAAAAAAGACAGTCGCTGGAGCCGGGGCAGCCAAATTCAGTCAAGCACTAAACGCCCATGCTGCCCCCTTAAGCGCCCGGGGCTGCTATCGTATCGGTGAAGATGGCCGTCTTTATCTGGTCGCTATGAGTGAGCATTACCACACGCCCTTAGGTCATGCATTTCCCGGTTACAAGCTAGTGGATGTTGCACGCAAACTGGGCATTCCAAACGCAACGCACAATAACACACGGGGCACGATCACAAGACTTTTGGAAGAGGAACTCATTCGCACAGCCAACGGATTAGAACCAAGCGACCGTGACGGCCTGCAAGCTGTGCTTAATAAAAAAAATGACATGCGCATTGTGAATCGCGTCTTAAATCTGGAAACCGGTAGCCTCGCGGTAGAGGCTGCCCTAAAGATGATCCTCGCACGTTTTTTTCGTATCCAAGATGGCATGCCTGCTCCAAAGTACGACGGACGCATCCCCGTGATTCTAGTGATGGGCGATGATGATGGCGGGTTTCAGGCAAACTACCATGGCACCACCGTGCTAACACAAATGATGCGTGGGATGTGGCCGGACATTTACCGAGACATGGATGAAAAAGGACTATGGAAAGTGGTTCCCATTCGTCCGAATTGCAAAAGCGATCTTGATCGTGCCTTTGCAGAATATGAAAACGACAAATATAAAATTGCAGGTTTCTTCCATGAAATTATCATGATGAACTACGGCGGGAAGCGTTTAACAAAAGATTTTTTAAAGTACGCACACCAACTCTGTGACCAGCACGATGCCCCTACTGTCGTTGACGAAATTCAATCATGCATGTGGGCACCAGAACTTTATTTATTCAGAGAATATGAACTGTCACCCACCTTTGTCACGATTGGTAAAGGCTTCCCCGGCGGAGAATACCCTGCCTCACGCGTGCTGTTTAGCGCAGCAATGGACACCATGCCACAATTTGGTGCACTGGTGACTAATGGGCAAGAAGAATTAGCGTCCTTGGCCTATCTGATTACCATGGCATGGGCACAAGCCAACGCATCAGTCACCCGGGAGTTGGGCGTTTACTACGAACAACGACTTACGAATTTTGCAGCAAAGTACCCACAAGCCATCGACGCTGTTGAAGGGTGGGGGCATATGACAACGCTATGTTTTTCAGATTTACAGACCGCAAAAACCTTCGTTGCCACGCTCAATCAAAATGGATTAGATGTCAGTGCACAAATCTATAAAGCCAACTGCCCACCTGTGATGCTAACTAAGCTACCATTAATAGCAGACCAACAGATCATCGATTATGTACTTGATCAAATGGAAGAAGCCATGCAAGGGCTACTAAGTCATTAATTCAAGTCAATCAAACCAAGGATTAGATATATGAAAATTGGTGTCCCAAAAGAAATCAA
>JAESSU010000128.1 GCA_016763955.1 Phycisphaeraceae bacterium
AAACCATCAATATTGATTTCACCGGATTTAAGTAATCCCATCATGGCAGGCATGACACGTTTATGTGAAGCAAGTACGCAAAAGTTAGTGAGCTTAAGTTGAGCAGCACGTTTGACTACAGCAGCCGTGGCAGGCGCGGTGGTTTCAAAACCCACCGCGGCAAAGACCACCTGTTTGTCCGGGAGCTTTTGTGCAAGTTTCAGTGCATCCATCGTTGAATACACCACGCGGACATCAGCGCCGCGACTGCGAGCTTTTTCTAATGAACCAAACTGGCCGGGGACGCGAATCATGTCCCCATAGGTACAAATCACGACATTGGGGATGTCCGCAAGTTGAATCATCTGGTCGATGTCGCCTTGAGCGGTGACGCAGACTGGGCAGCCAGGGCCTGAGAGAAGTTTGACGTTATCGGGAATCAGGCTGTGCAATCCACATCGGAATGCGGCCATGGTGTGCGTGCCACAGACTTCCATGAATTTAGCCCCCCCCCGAAGCGCCCCCGGAAGCGCTCTGGGAAGTTTCCCTTGGCCTTGTGGAAAGTTTTTTGCGGCATCACGTAATTTATTGAGCCAGAACTGACTTTGTGCAAGATGATCAACCATGATCAAGGTCCTCCAGTACGGACCATATCTCGTCGGTCTCTTTTTGTGTGAGTTTTTGAATGGCAAAACCAGCATGGATCAATACCCAGTCACCAGGTATCGCATCGGGAACCAGAGCCGTTGAAATTTCGATACGGCTGCCGTGCAGATCAGCGATGGCGGTTTGATCGTCATTGCACAAATCGAGTCGGGCGGGAACAGCTAAACACATGGGATGGGACCTCCTATTCGAGCAGAAGTAACAGCTGCCTGACCGTAGGCCAGACCACCGTCATTGGCGGGAACCAATTGATGAGTAAACACATTTAAGTTAGCACCTCGTAGTGCTGTGATGACACGCTGTGTCAATAATTCGTTGCAGAACACACCGCCTGAAAGGGCGATTTTGTCAATCTTGCTTTGGGTAGCTTGAGTGATTGCTAACTCAGCTAACCCCCGTGCGAGTTGTTGATGAAATAGATCTGCTCCGTATGCCGCATCGGTGTCTTCTAAAATCAGACATTCAAGGAGCAAGGTGAGATCCAAAACGCCATGACGAATTTTGTATAGCGAGGCACAAGGTAGTTCCCGGCGATTGGTCCGTGCGATGGCTTCGAGCATCATTGGTGATTGAGCTTCGTATTGGTTCAAATTGCAGATGCCTAGGATCGCAGCCGTCGCATCGAAATACCGTCCCGCGGAGCTGCTGGTGTGGACATTGACTTTATGTTCGATCATGTTTGTGAGCATGACCCGGCTTGGGATATCTGTAATGAGTTTGGCAATGATCGAACTGTTTTGCAGGTCAATTCCAGGCAGTTGTGCCAGCCATGCCAGCCCGCAACGGCGAGTGTCTTTAGCGGCACTGTCACCGCCGGGTAGTTGCAGGGGTTTGAGATAACCCATGCGGTAGAAGTCCGCGACATTGCTTAAGATCAGTTCGCCGCCCCAGCTTGTATCGTCTTCGCCGAATCCGACACCATCACAAACCAGAGCTAGCGCAGGCTCGGTGATGCCATGTTCAGCTAAGACTGCTGCAGCATGTGCATGGTGGTGTTGCACTGCGAGCATACGCACGTCCCACTTGGCAGCAAGTCTGCGTGCGTACTGCGTACTTAGGTAGACCGGGTGCATGTCATGGGCGATCCATTGGGGCTTGATACTATGGAGTTTGCATAGGTCTGTGATCACCTGCTGAAAATATTCGTAGCTTCGAGTGTATGTCAGGTCACCAATGTGATGGCTGAGAATCACTTCATTGCCCCGCACCAAAGCGACCGTGTTTTTTAATTCGCCGCCAACACATAAGCCCGGTACGCAAACATGTGAGGGGAGTGTCAACGGCGTTGGGACATAACCGCGTGCGCGTCGCAGTGGCAGAAGTTTTTGGGGCTGGCCTTCTAACTGCATCGTCATTAAAACGGAATCATCGATGCTTCGGACAATAGGGCGATCATGCCAAAGAATCGCATCGCATAGGGATGATAGGTGTTTTAATGCGTCATCATTTTTGTGAATCAACGGTTCATTGCTAATGTTGGCACTGGTCATCACCAAAACGTCTACACGCTCACAATTTAGATCAGCCAATGCGTCAAATAGCAGATGCTGCATCGGCGTGTAAGGCAGCATGACCCCTAACCGATCCGTATCATCTGCTACCCCCGCAAGTCCCCCCGCAAGTCTCCCGGAGATCCCTCTTGCATGCCCTTTGGCAAGTTTTGACATTGCTAAAACGATGGGCCTCGTATTGGATTGTAGGGCTTGCAAAGCTTGATCAGAAAGATGAACCAAAGATTGGGCCACAGCTGTATTTCGACACAGTACGGCTAGGGGTTTGTGTTCGCGTTGTTTTAGTAACCGTAATCGCTCAACAGCTTGTCGGTCGTCTGCACGGACGCAAAGATGAAACCCACCAATGCCTTTGATGGCGATGATGCGGCCAGCTGCAAGTATTGCTGCGGCTTGGCAATAAGGATCACCGTCAAGGGGGACGCCCCGATTGTCCACAAGGCTCACTGTTGGGCCGCAGTGATGACAAGCAGTAGGCTGAGCATGAAAACGACGGTCCGCAGGGTTGGTGTATTCCTGCATGCAATTAGGACACATACCAAAGTGAGCCATCGACGTGTTGGGGCGGTCGTAGGGGACTGCGTTGATGATGCTAAACCGTGGGCCGCAGTTGGTGCAGTTGATCAAGCCATAACGATGTCGCCTGTTTTCTGGATCACGCATCTCTGTTAGACAGTCAGAACATACCGCCGAATCGATCGTGACTGTTTTATTGATCGTCTTCTCGCCCCGGTGATGCAGCACGCTGGCAATGATTTGAAAGGAGGCTTCACCTTGTGAGGGGATCGGCGGTATATCAGTAAAGACCACCTGGTCATATCGCGTTAAGGTCGGTTGATCGCTCTTAAGTGCAGAGGTGAATTGCAGGATTGTGGCATGTGGTCCTTGGACTTCAATGACGACACCTTCAGGCTCATTGCGGATAAACCCTGCAAGCTTCAAGTCACAAGCCAAACGATAGACAAAAGGCCGAAATCCGACCCCTTGCACCTGCCCCTGTATCCGAAAACTTCGGCGGTTTTGGGGTTTGATTGTTTGACTGGAACGACTCATATCACTTTCCTACAATTGTCTCACGCACAACAAAATACTAATTGAGCTTTTTAGTGTACCTCTATGGGCGTGGAAATAAAGTGGGTTTAGTCTTTATTTGGATAAAATATTTTTTTCTATTGTGTGTATATGACTTTAAGTGCATTGTGCAATAGAAATAAAAAAAGTTTTTGATAAATTGACAGTGGTCAGCAGCCTGCGTTTGAACACCGTTTTGCATCCCCGGTTGACAGGCATTGCGCAAGGAAGGGACAGAATGATCAGACCCAATGGGGGGGGGATAAGTGATCAATATTGCGTGGGCAAAAGATGGACTTGCATCAGGTATAGATATTGTTACAATATCCGACTCGCTACAGGTCTATATGCCTGAGGGGACCTATTTTGACAGTACCAAAACGCAAGGAAGACCGTCATGGCACATAAAAAGGGACAGGGTTCAACTAAGAACGGCCGCGATTCAAACCCGCAGTATCGTGGTATCAAACTTTACGGTGGACAAGAAGCCAAGGCTGGCAACATCATCGTTCGTCAGTGTGGCACCAAGTTCAAGCCCGGCTTTAACGTCGGCATGGGTAAGGATTACACCCTTTTCGCATTGACCGATGGTCATGTCGAATTCCAGGGCCGTAAAATCCATATCCGTCCTGAATCAGTCAATAACTAATTTCCATTTTTTGGAAACAGATATATTTTGTTTTACACAAAACGAACGTCACCTAGTGGCGTTCGTTTTTTTTTATGCGCAGTTTGTAAAAGCGTTTTTTGCATGTCCTGTAAGGCGGCATAAATGTTTGAGAGAGATTGGGTTTGAATGATTTTATGCAGTCATTTTCAGGTAAGTTTAGCATGATATCCTTCACGATTAAAACTTGTGCGTGACTGCCATCGCCAACACAATCGCTACAAAGTCTTATGCACCGTCCACGCGTACAAAATAGACGCGATGCGTATGAGTATTTAGCACTTTAGGCTAGATAACCAGAGGGCGGTACAGTTGATGATAAAAATATAGCATCTCGATTTGCATTACATGAAAATATTTGGCATAATACTTTGCTCGAAATGGATTTGTTAATTATACCAATCAGGAATGGTGAAAACACATGGCGATACGGATTAAAGCTCGTCCCGGAGAGTCCGCACAACAATTGATGCGTCGATTCAAAAAGCTCTGCGAAAAAGAAGGTCTTACCAAAGACGTTAAGCGCCGTGCGTATTATGAGAAACCCTCAGAACGCAAACAGCGCGCAGCTCGTAAGTCAGTGAAGCGCGTTGATGTGGCTCGTCCAGTTAAGCGTTCCTAATACTTAACTCGAACATCATCTTCTTTAAGGTGATATGCAAATAAACTGTTCAGGCGAAGTCTTTGTGATGAAGACTTCGCCTGTTCG
>JAESSU010000129.1 GCA_016763955.1 Phycisphaeraceae bacterium
CTGCACCGACTGTTGCCGAGTCGGCATCGCCGGAGTAGACCTTACTCATAATATTTGCACCCGCACCCGCCACAAAAGTGACCGTTCCTGCACCACTGAGATCTTGATCCGCAGTGATCTGAATGTCGCCGCCGTCAGACTCAATTCTGCCCCCAGCAGCAATGGTGATGTCATTTGTCGCTTCGATGAGAACCGTACCACCAGTACCACCGATGAGTGCACTGCTAATCACAGCATTCACGGTCACGTCCACGGGTGGGTCGATGGTGATATCGCCACCGAGTGAAGTGATGGGGCCAGCGACGTTCAGATTTTGGCCGCCCTGTGAGTAGAATATTTCATTGGCTGCTGCCGTACCAGGAGCACCGTTGGTCAGACCATTAATAGTGACCGTTGCGCCAGGATTATTGTCAATGGCGATCTGGCCACGACCAGCGTGGGTTGCCGTGATGTCAACTGCATTCACACGAATTGGTCTATAAGCACTAGGCAACTGAGGAGCCGAACCGATATAGTGCTGAATGCCAGTCATATCGGTCGTCCCAAGCGTCAGAACTTCAACATGGTCGATCGACGTGCCTGATGTGTTCTCATCCGTAATCGTTGTAACAGCAGTCAGGGTAACATCGTTACTCGTCGCGGCTGCACCGAGGTTGCTATTGGCATCAATATGGCCTTGAAGGATAATCGCACCAGCAGTGACAATCAGCTGAGATTCATTGTTCGCACCACCACCACCAGTTGGATTGCCATCGCCGTTGGCATCAATGGTGATGTCACGCAATGTTGCGGTGCCATCTGTCACACCGGCTGTTAGATCGATTGAGATCGAACCGCCAGCAACAATACTTGCGGTACCACTCATCGTAAAGTTTTGTGCATTGGTCACGTTCAGATCACCGTCTGGCCCCGCAGGAGCGGGAGCAGCATTGATGACGATGTGTGCGTTGGTATCCATGATCACGTCAAAGAAGTTGCCTGGACTAGCAGGATTAGCACCGGGTGACAGGTTTAACACACCCGAGAAGGACTGAGCACCTGGGCTAAACACAATGTTGCCAGCCTTGGCACGGTATTCAAGGACACGCGAGGAGTCGACTTTGCCTTTACCGGTTTCAGTGACTTCACCAAAGATATTTTTGGTGCCAAGCTCATCTAGTGTGCCTGGGTTACTTGCATAGATTGTTGCATCACTCTTAATGGTAATAGCGCCGGGATTCGTCGCATCAGCGTTGAAGAGCAAAATGTTACCTACATCAGGTACTGCGATAATCACGCCTGCACCATTCACGCCGCTACCATTGGTATTGGCAACGATGCCGTTGGCTGTGATGGCGACATCACTGCCACCTCCATCGCCAATCGTAATACTACGGGCTCCCAAAGGAACAGAGTTCACCATACGGATGTAACCGGCAACTGTTTGTGCGGTCAATCCATTGCCGTTGCCATAGAGCTGATTTCCATCATTGACATCGATATCGATGTTGGTACCCGCTGAGAACACGGTATCGGTAACGGTCGATGTGAACAGATTCCCCGCACCATTAAGATCAATGGTGAGTTGGCCGGTTGCAGCTTCTGAAGCATGCTCGAAGGTCACATCGCCTCCCGCGTTAATCAGTGTTGCGGCATCGGCAGCGTAGAACGAAGCATCAACCGTTCCGATGCCACTGGTGACAAAGGTAAGCTGATCGTCATCGCCATCGAGGTTCATCACGGTTAGGCCGTCGGTTTCGGTGACTTGCAGGTCATTGGTTGCACCGAAGACGGCTGCGTCGAGGTTCACCACGGTGGTGTTCACGGTTTCAGTTGTGCCGGACTTGAGAATAAAGTTGTCAGCGGTCACGGTTGCGATATTGGTGACATCCTGGCCTACTGTGGCGGCTTCAACCTTGATCACCGTACCCGTGCCGGTTCCGGTTCCGACACTCTGTGCTCCACCAGGTAACATAACGCTACCCAACTCAGAAATGTAAGCCATCTGCGTACCAGCCACAAACGGCACCGCCGTGGCATTGATCGTGCCGTTATTGCGAATCCACGCAGCATCAAGGTTATTCACATTAAGTGTGACCTGATTGACCGTCAGTGTCGCGGCATTGTCATTATCAATCGCCACTTCGGTAAACGCAGCACCGTTAAGCGTCTGAACGACCAACGTATCGATCAATGTTTCAAGCGCGTCAGCCATCGCGTCAAGAGCGTATTGAGTATCCTCCGGATCAAAGAACACCTGATCATTGGCAACAATGCCGATTTGATTCAACGCGCGAGCGTTGAGGGTGTCAGCCTGAAGGTTGTTGCCCGCGGTGGCATCATTGTTATCAAGAATATTGCCCAAGGCAGCTTCCACAAAAATCGTACTGGCATCAGGAGTCGCTCCACTACGGGCATCAATTGCCAAGGTGGAAGAACCCGACTTGCCGATCAAAACGTTGCCGCTGATTGATTGAATGTCCACGTTGCTTGCAGCATCGTTGGCCGCATTGACACTATCAATGCCATACACGGTCACGTTGCCTTGGCCGTGGATCACGATGGCTGCGGTATTCGGACCGGCTTGGTTCATCGACGATAGCGCCACATTGGCCACGCCATGGACGAGTTGATTGGCCCCATCAGAGTTCGCCCCCGTCACAACGATCGTACCACCACCTGTACTAACGAGAATACCACCCGTATTGGAAACCAGGTTTGAAGCGTTGGCCATGGTGATATTGGTCGTAGAAAGAACCGAAATATCTTCGCCACTCACACCCGCACCGGCATCATTATCACTGGTGATGGTCACTGTCGCACCAGCAACACCGATATCCACCACGCCGCTGTTGACGTGGCCGATGTTGACTGCACCGTCGGCGGTGACGTTGCCTTCAATGGCGGTGGTGGTGGCGGTGAATGCGGTGTTGATGTTAACATTGACGCCGATGGCAGTGCCTGTGCCGATGGTACCGGAGAGGGTCACGCCCGTACCTGCGTCGATATTCACATTACCACCAGCGAGCATGTTGCCTGCGGTCTGATTGAGTGCGTTTGCCGTGGCTTGAACAGTGATATCACCGACAGCAGTCGTGCCAGCAGTCAGCGTACCATTGAGGGTCACATTCGTCGCACCCGTGATTGCAATGTCACCATCCACTGCACCAGCACCGGTCGCCGTCACCGCAGCAGCGGTCACCGCAGCCATGTTCGAGGTCATCGTCACGTTACCGCCGGTCAATGTCGCACTGGCGACAATCGCACCATTGGAAAGAACCGTCTGCACATTGCCATTGGCATTGGCATCGGCAGTCACGGCAGCGGTGATATTCACCGCACCACCACCGATTAGGCCGTTGAGCACATCGCCATCGGCTTTAACCGTGCCATCGACATCGACTGTGCCGAGCAAGGTCTGGTTGATACCGACCGTGCCGCCGATGGCGATCCCGGCACCGATGGTGCCCGAAACGGTCACGCCCGTTGTGGCGTCGATAAGCACATTACCCACGGAGAGCATGTCATTGACCGTGTCCTGGGTAAAGGTGCCATGAGCATTGAGATCGATATTATCCGCAGCAGTACCCTGTGACTTGAGCGTGCCCGAAACGGTCATGTTCTGGCCTGCCGCATTGGTGCTGACCGTCAAAGTCCCGTCCACTGTCGAAGCACCGAGCAGGATATTGGTGTTGTTGACAAACGAAACATCACCGGCATCCGAACCATTGAGGGTGTTGAACGTGGTGATGCCCTGAATATTATTGGTCGCGGTATTGAGGGTGATCCCCGCACCGGTGACATCAACCACAAAGTCGGCTGTGCCTGTGACCGTCGCCGCAGCGGTTTGAGTAATCGCGGCATCAGCGTTGACCGCCAGATTGCCCGTCACGCTCAAGCCAGTGGTGCCAGCCACGTTGCCCAACGCAAGATTTGTATCATCAGAGAACAGCACGTTTCCAGTCACCGTGCCGAATAGATTATCCACATTGTTTTCGTCTAGGGTACCGTTTTCGGTATCGAGCGTGTAGTTAGCACTGCCGCCTAGCGACAATTCGTTAGCGATGATGCCCTTGGTCTGAGTCACGAGGCCCGTCACCGTTGAAAGCACCACATCATTGGCGACCGCATTGATGCCGTTAATCGCACCAAGTGTCAGGCCGTTCACGGTGGTGATCGCGTACCCATTGGCTTCGTTGAAGGTGGTCACTAGACCGGTCGAAGAACTGGCGAAATCCGTCACCGCATTGGCATTGTTGTCCAGCGTAAATTGACCGGCCCCCATGAGGCCCAGACTCGTCACTTTGATAGGCTGAGTATTCGTCACCGCCCCGTTGGAGGAGAGTACCATGGTGGAACCCGCGGTCACACCAGCGACACCATCGACCGTATTGACCGCAAAGCCACCCAAGTCAACGAGTTCCACAGAACCCGTTGAACTCGAAGCGAAGTTGCTACTAATTTGGTTGGAGCCATGGGTCAAGGTAAACACGCTGCTAGTACCGGTGAGCAGCAGATCGGGTGTCGAGATCAACTGCGACTGGGTCACTGTGCCATTGGATTCAAGGCGGGACAATACTGAGGTCGTCAGACCCAGCGTGTTCACTGTGCCAACGGCAAAACCGCTGTTGTCCTGGAAGCGAACCGTGCCGGTGTCACCAGCCAAATTTGTAATGGCGTTGTTTTGTGTATTGAAGGTGTAGGTACCATTTACACCAAGCAGTTCAAGGCCCGCAGCGGTAATGACCGCCGACTGCGTCATGGTACCAGTAGTGAACAGATGGATATTTCCCGAACCTGCATTCAAACCTACTGAATTCACATCGGTGGTACCCGCTCCGGTATCAATCCATTGACTGCCGTTGGCAGCGGAAGTTGTGACGTTCAAGTTCGCCACCGTCGTGTCGATTGAATTATTGCCGCCACCGGTTACACCAAAGTCACCCGCTGTCACGGTCACCGTCGCGGTCGTACCAACAATATCAGCAGAAGCATCGCCATCAGCAATCGTATTGCCGGTAACCAACGTCACGTTACCCGTACCTGCGTTCAACGCA
>JAESSU010000130.1 GCA_016763955.1 Phycisphaeraceae bacterium
TTCCTTAATACCGGTGAACTAGTTGCGCATATCTCTCAGTTTAGTGATGGCTCAGTCACCAGTATGCAACCCATCATTCTGTATAACCAGCTTATTGAAATCAATACCACAGATGCCTCACTTTCTTATTCACGCAGCAACAATGCAGATGATCTGAATAACATAGACGGTTCATTGGTCGGCTTGGCGACAGACCCCGCAGGCAACCTGTACTCATACGCTGTTGTGGGTGGTGCTGCCAATGACGAAATTTGGATCGGCACGCCTTCAACACTCTATGCCAGTACCAGCAAACAATCGATCTTTGAATTTGCGATCACTGATGTTAATACTACCGCCGGTACACCAGCTTACGATACGGTCTTAACGAGCAATGAAGACTTTTTGCAAGACACTGCACTAGATTTGCAAAACCCGATTCAAGATATCTTCAGCGGTTTAGCCGTTGATGCAACAGGCGTGATCTATGCCACACTCACAGACGTTTCCACCAACTCTAATGTCAATCGTCTGGTCACGATTACCGTCCCCGATGGGGCTGCCTTAAATGGCGGTATCTTTAATCGTGTCGGTTCAGCCACAGGTGCAATCCAACTCACCGGCAATCAAGCGAGCACCAACATCACAGGGATCGACTTCCTCGCAGATGGACGCTTGGTCGCGGTCAACTATCTAGGTGTTGGACAAGGCCAGCTCATCGCCATCGACACAACTGATACGACGCTCTCGACTCAGCTAAGTGGCCTGTCATCTGACTTTGATAATCTCCGAGGTCTCTCGGCAAATGGCAACTTTGTTTACAGCGCCCAAAATGTCCCCGGCGGTGATGACCTACTACTTACCAGTAGTTTGGAATTCGGCTATTACTCCGTGAACGCCACCACCGGCGATGCAAACTTACTAGGCACACTCGTGGATACCGATGGCACGAACATCACCGACAGCTTCACAGCGATTGCAAACAACGCAAACAATACCCTCTATGCAGTACGTCACGTCGTACTCTCAGCAAGCACTCGCCTTGCGGCACTAAATGGCGGTCAAGGGGTGTCTATTGCCACCGGCACAGACTTCTCTATTACCTATACAGATAACCTTGCCGCGACCCATACCGGCATTATTGACCTTTCGACGAATACGACACTGACGGTTCAGGATGCTGTGGACGAGATTAACAATAACGCCACACTCTCAGCTTTTATCACAGCGAGTATCGACAGCAATGGATATCTTGTGTTGACTGACATTGCAGTAACGCAAGGAACATCCATCACCGTCACGACACTCAACGGCACCGCGGCGGCGGACTTGGGATTAACCGGCCTTGCACAAGTGGGTATGACGACTGCACACAACGGCACGAACATTGCCGGCGACTCACTCTACATCGTTGCGGCAGATGCCAATAGTGATGGCACTGCTGAACTCACACCACTGGGTGTGATTCTGCTCAATAACACAATTGTCAATGTTCAGTCCATGGACTTTACCCGTGATGGCAAGCTCATCGGTTATGACGATGACGATCAAATGTTCGTCATTGATTATGTGACCCCATCCAACTCGCAATTGTTGTTGACTCGTAGCGCCGGTTATTATGCCAACCTCCGTGGTCTGACCACCGATGCCAACGGCTTCTTCTATGCTCTTAATGACAATGCCCTGACCAATGACACGCTACAAATTAGCTCCAACGGCCAGAGCTTACTCACCTACGATAGCACGACTATTGTCGCCGGTACGCCAATCACCTCAGCATTGCCAGTACTACTTGATGACGCTGGCAATGTCATCACCCAACAGATCACAGGCTTAGCAACCGATGGCACGACTCTCTTTGCGGTACGCAATGTCAACGGCCAGGACATCCTGTTCACCATTAACCAAACCACTGGCGTAACCACCGTCGTGGGAGCTGATGGTATCGTCCAAGTCAACGGCGTGGACACTGCTATCGCGGGCATGGACTTCCGTAAGGGTCGTCTTGTTGCTGTGGATAGTCTCACAGGCAGCCTAATCTCACTGGGATATCAGGACTCCTCCTCTGCGGACTACAACGGCGGCGCTTTTGCGGACCCCAACAATGCTGTGCAGCTTAGTGCAGCAGGCAGTGTCAGCGGGACCCGACTAGGGCTTACGAGTATCGACAATGACGTGTTTTACAGCTTCGATACAACCAGTGATTCACTGGTTGCAAGCAACAATTCCCAATCACTACTACACTTTAATACGGCAACGGGTCTTATTGATTCGCAATTCAATCTGTCTTCTGGCAGCAACTCCCTGACCGACACCTTTACAGGTCTAAGCTATGATCCAGATGGCAACCTCTATGGTGTGAGACGTGATGCAATCAACGCCCAAGATTTACTGTATAACATCAACGCTACGAACGGTGTGATTACACCCGTCACCAGTGCGACCAATCTCACGGGCTTGATTCAACTCACAAATATAGACACTCAGATTTCAGCCATCGAGTTTGCCAGTGATGGTTCATTGTTTGCTTTGGATCTGACAGGAAACGATCTTATTCGTGTCGATCTAAACGATCCGACGCTCTCAGAAATCATCACCAACAACGCTGCCATTGCTAACTATGATGGCCTGACCACGGACGGCGATGGTCTGTTCTACAGCATGGTTGCGGATATCGTCGATGGCATGACCGATGGCCGTGACCTGCTATTGCAAAGTGCCAGCCAACAGACGCTCTTCGGATTCGATACGCCCTCTACGTCTTCCATGGCAGATAACTTTGCGTCACTTAATAACGGTGCTGCTCTTTCTAATACCGTCACCGGCCTAGCGTACAACAATGCTGGCGATCTCTATTTTGCGATCCAAACTTCCAACGGTACAGAGTTACTGAGTGTAGACTCCGCTAACATTGCATTGGGTGGCGCACTCACCCTCACCAATGCCAACACCCTCAACAGTGAAGTACAGATTTTAGGTGCAGATGTTTCCCTAGGTGAGTTGGACTTTAATAGTGATGACACGCTTATCGCAATCGACCGTATCAGCCAGACGATGATCGTCATCGATACCACCACCCCCAATTCCTCCCTACTGCTTGATAACAACGCAACTGCGGTAGCTGATCTGATGGGACTATCAATCGATGCCAATGGCCGCGTCTATAGCATTCGGTCGGACTCTGATGGTGACAACCAAGTTGAACTGGTTCGTTCTTCTAACGTGCAAGGACTTTATTCCTATGACACGGCCACACAATTATGGGCAAACCTTGGCCAATTACTTGATGGCAATATCTCCACAGGGGACACCATCACTGCTTTGGCAATGCTCAATGGAACCCTCTATGGCACGTTGCGTAATCAAGATGTAGACCTTGCCAATGACACCCTACTCACACGCCTAATGAACGGCTTTACGCCAGACAACACTGTGGGCATCGGTGATCTGGCGATCACTCGTGGTGACGGCACAACGTTGACCATCAACCTGATCGACACCATTGCATCAACAACTTTGATCAGCGAAATCGGCGGCTTAACGAGCAACACACTAGCAACCAATGACATTAACTTCATCGCTAGCGATGGCGCTTCTTATGACTTTGATGTGGATGGTTACACAACGCTTGACGCTCTGATCACGGCGATTAACACCGCGATCACAGGCAATGAAATGACGGTCAGCATTAACACCACAACCAACAACAGCCTACTGGTGGTTGATAATGCAAACGGCACGACCAACTCACTGACTGTCCAAAACATTGGTAATTCCACAGCAGCGACTGATCTGGGGATTGCAGCAACTGACACCGCAGGTAACGGCAGCATCACAGGAACCTCCCTGACAGATCGCACGGTGGGTGACCTAATCGACGCGGTGAACACAGATACCGCAAACACCAGTCGTGCGTTATTGACACTTGCTGCCCTACCTACAGATGGTGATACCTTAATCATCAATGATGGCCAAGGTCATACGTTTACTTTTGAATTCGACAATAATGCGAGCCTAAGTTCCGTTTCTAACGTTGCGGTGAGTTTTGCAGGTGGTGATTCCACCAATGACGTGCTTGGTGCTTTACGAACTGCGATTAACACAACAACACTCAATGTAACACCCGACACCGCGGCCATCACTGGTGGTGAACTAACGCTTAATCATGACACGGCTGATTTGAACAACGGTGTGGCCAGCATCACATCGTCTAACATTGCTAATCTTGAAGCGACTGACTTCGGTGTTGTGCGTTTATCGATCGCCACTGACGCAGCGGGCTTGGTGATTGTCGATGGCGTTCAAGGCACCAATGCCACGGTCTTGATGGTCGCCGATACAGGTGGCGGTACTGTTGCAACCGAACTAGGTATCAACACCTCCGCAGCATTGAACACCGACAACAGCATCACCAGCAGTGATCTACGTAATGACTCGGATATCTTGGTGACCTTTGCGACCGATGGTTCAGGAACCGTCACGGAACTAGGTGCCATTAGCATTGACGGCGGGACGACCACGACCCAAATCGCTTCGATGGAAGCGAGTACGGATAACAATCTCATCGGCTACACAGTTGATGGCACGATGATCAGTATCGACTATGCAGGCGATACAACGAATTCAATCGCCATGTCCGCAGCGGCAACCATCACAACACTCACCGGCATGGCCACCGATACCGATGGCTTTGTATATGCTTTTGATGCCAACAATGACATCTTTGTCAGTGCTAATGAGCAATCACTATGGCAGATTGATTCTACTGTTACAACGAAAACAGCTACAGAAGTTCTCAACACATTGCTAACCGACACGATCGTGGCAGTGGCCTATAATGCAACGAATAACAATATCGTTGCCGTAACCGGCGCAGCTGACTCGCAAATGGTGCATGTCATCGATCTTACCACTCCCTCTCTAGACAGTTCGTTTGCAATCACCGACGCATCACCGGTTACGGACGCTATCAATGTCATCGACATTCAAGCACTTGAGTTTTCCAGTACCGGCCGTTTGCTAGCGGTCAATCAAGGAAGCACGGGTCGTCAGTACATTGAACTGGATCAGACCACTGGTGATGCTACGAAGGTCAACGATGAAGGCACGTTGCTTAATTCACTTGTGGGTTTAACAGCTGATGAGCAGGGACGCTTCTATAGTGTTGGTGATGACAATGCCAGCAACAATTTACTGTATACATCCACAGGAAATATTTATAACCTCGCAACCACCTCAGACGTTAATGGCAACGCTGTGGGCACAGCATTGTTCAACTCCAATCTCAACTTGCTCGGTAGCGTGGTGGGCTTGGCGTTTAATAGTAATGACTCACTTTACGCAGTGACACAGCAGACCATTGCCAATCAATCAGTGGATACGCTTTACACGCTGTCTCTAGCGGGCGAGATCAACAGCTTGGGCGGTATTAATGTCATCGACAATAATACCGCAGCGACGGATACCAACGAAGACTTCACAAAAATCATTGGCTTAGATTTTACAACCGATAATGAACTGTTGGCATTTGATGATGCTGATGCGGCTTCCCGTGAAAGCAATTTAGTGGGTACTCGTCTGATCCAAATTAATACCACGAATCCAACCCAAAGTGTTTCGCTGACAGCTCCGGTGACGACAACCTATGCCGGGCTGACCGTTGACAGTCAAGATCGTTTGATTTCCTACGATAGCACTTCAGACAATCTTCTAATCACCAATCAGACTCTTGGACAGGTACTTTTTAGCATCGTTCACGATGTGGTCGCTGGAACCGCTAATTACACCGTACTGGGTACAATTAGCGGCGATAATCTAATTGTCGAATTAGCTCTTAATCCGCAAACTAATGCCATCTATGGTGTCATGCGTGACAAGGGTATTGCACTTGACCCAACAGACAATCAAGACCATCTAATAACGCTTGTGGATGGTGATACAGGCAGTAGCACCAACGCGATCACGATCAACGATCTAGGTGAAATTCTTCGTGATGGTAGTTCCACCGTGATCGTGGGTATGGACTTTGGCAACGGTGATGTCGATGGTGATGGCCAGCTTGACCTATATGCTATCGACAGTTCAAATTCAGACGGCCCGGCCTTGATCCTGCTCTCTGACACAACACTTAACGATGTCTATAATCCCGGAGATGGCACATTCGTTCAGCGAATGGGTTCCGATACCGATGTCCTTGATGGCTTTGCCTCAGACGGTTCAGGAATTTTCTATTCACATAACACAACGACCAATCAGTTGCTCACCAGTGGCACATTGTTTGTCGTAGGCTTTAATCACGATGCGCCCGTGGTCACCGGATCAGTCGGAGGCGTCATCGGCCAGGATCAACGAATAGTCTGGGTAAACGACAGTACGCCACTGGAATTCACATTCACGGATGTGGCAGCGGATAATGATGGTGTGATCTGGGCGATTGTGGATGAAAATCTCCCAACAATTGGCCAACACACGCTCTTCTCAATTGAACAGGATGCTGATACCGGCGAAGTGTTATCCTTTGACCACGCAAGTGGAGGCGCTGTGAGTTATGCCTACTGGGCGGTAATTGGGAACCCGCCTGTACGCAATATTGTTGGAATTGACTCGCATCCAAATACGGGTGATTTGTATATTGCCAGTGATCTTCAGACTGGCGTCAAAGGCATTTCCACGATCAGCAAAACGTCTGGCGTTGCAGCGTCAGTTATTAACCTGACCACTGTCTTAGGCGATATTGGTGTTGAAAACTTTGAGCTAGTGGCCCTCGCTTTCTCCACCTTCCAGGCTGGTGTTCTTGTGACTCCCAATACGCATCCTAATATCACCGTTGTTTATCAAACCGGTGGTGTTCAATTTGTTGTCGAAGTTGATTACGACGCGGACTCAGTCGTTAACCTCCCGGTTGCTTTAGTTGATGAAAATGGCCAAGCCATTACGATCGCCTCAATGGATTACAATGCTCAGGGTACGCGTAACCCAATGGACGCATTCCCTATTGAAGACCTGATCCAGTCTGATCTGATTGCAATGGAAGCGGTCGATCCGAACAACCCCGGCGGTCGTGTTCTTTATCGCATCGGTACCGGAACTTTTGGCAGTGGCGAAACCTTTGGCCAAGTCACCACAGTGACCGACCCTAACAACAATTCCGCAGATTACATCCCCGATCGCATCGTGGGCTACACCGCGATTGTCGGCCCCTTAGGTGGTGCAAATAATCTGGTCGGCGACTTTAGCTATGCAGGACGCTTCTTTAGCATCTATGACACGGATGGTAACTTTGACGAAAACGGTGATGGGCTCTTTGATACTGACGAACTATGGGTCAGTGGTGATCGCCTTTATGCAGTCAATAGCCTGACCGCTTTGGCAACTCCGCGAGGCAATCTAGTCATCCAAGACGGCGACTCCATTCATGGCATCGCAGTCTATGAAGACATCAACGGCTTAGCTTTTGAAGGTAGTATTACAACAGGCCAAAAAGGTGACCTCTATGCGATCTGGGATGACCTGCAAAACCGTGATGGCAATGGCAACACACTAGGAAGCACCCATGAAAGCATCGACCGACTAATCACCATTGATCAATGGACCGGCGAGGTTACAGTCGTAGGCACGGTCACCATTGCGGATAATCCTGATCCAGCCAATGCAGATAGTAACGCAGCACAAAGCCCACGGATCAATACCCAAGTTCGCGGGATGGACTTTGATGCCAACGGCGAACTAATCGCAGTTCATGGTGAACCGGCATTCAACATCACGACTGATGGTAGTGATCCTGTTGAACTCACAAACATCAACGGCGTTGCAGGTAGCGTCGCACGTCAAACCATCATGGTTCACCTGACAGACCCCACCGGCAAATCAACCATTCTCAGCGCTCCTGGTAGTATCCGTGGAGACCTATTAGGCTATGCCGCAGACACCGAGGGACGCTTCTACAGCATCTTTGACTATAAAGTTTTTGATCCAAAAGTCCCCGGTGCAAGCTTCCAAGCATCTGAATTATGGGCTAGTGATGACTTTAACCCATTGGTCTCCGTAAACGGCGACTTTAATACACTTGCAGTGGATCGTTTTGGCAATCTACTTTCAGCTAATATCGATATCAAAGACATCACCTTTGTCACTGCAAATGTCAATGGCGTTGAAGTAGTCTACGCAGTGGTCTACAACAAAGATCAAGAACAAACCGAACTCTACAAGGTCAACCGCAACCCAATCACCGGCGGACTGAACTTTGATCCAGATGAAACCAACAGTACAGACAATGCAACACGTCAGTCATTAGAATTTGTCGGCGTGATCACCGGCGATACAGGCAACCGCTTTAATGCAATCCAAGCACTAACCTCAGGCTACGATACGGAAAATCTCTACGTCGTAGGCTTTAGCACTGATGTGCCTATCCCAACCATTGGCGTGGGGTCTGATCTGGGCGTGACGACCGACATTCAAGGTTTAGCGACCATGGGTGATCGCACGTTCGTTCTTGCCCCATATACAAATGTTGATGATAATGGCGTAACAACGATCACCGTCGGACTTTATGAAGTGGTCTATGCGGATGATGGTTCTGTGAGCAGCTTTACAATCCGTCGAGAAGATACAGGACTCAGTACAGCAGTTCGTGATCTGGCTTCTGACGCAACCTCTGCTGTCATTATGCCCACGGGTGAATACGGCGGATCGATGTATACCATCGATGGTGATGACAATACCATTTACGAAATCTCGGTTGAATACAACACCGCAGATAGTGTGGTCGAATACAACGTCACCGCGATAGGCACACTGGGTATTTCTTACTTTAACGATACAAATATGACCGGCCGCAATCCTGTTGCACTAACTGATTCTGTTAAAAGTATCGCCATTGATCGCAGCGGTAAATATTTGTACGTTGCAGTTGATACTGTGCCAGCGATTTATAATCCCGGTGCAGGCGATCCAAACCAAGGTGATTTCCTAATTCAAGTTCGTTTGGATTCACTGGTAACAGGCACGATTGCAGCCGGACAGCTCCGTGGTGAAATCATTGACCAAAGCGGTAACGATGTGGACATTGTTGCAATGGACTTTAACCTCCATAATGAATTGATTGCTATTGACACCTATGCACCGGGAACAGAAGGTGCTTTGGATTGGCGAATGATCCAAATCGACACCCGTGAAAAGCTTAATGAATCTTTCAGCAAGACTGTTGGGGCGAATCAAATTTCATTGCCCGGGAGTGTCGATACGAACCTGCAAGGTTATGCAGTGAATCAGTACGGTCGGGGTATAAGCATCCGTGTGGGAGCGACCCCTTCTGAGCTTTACATCTCCGGCAATCAATTGCTGCAAATCCCGCTGTTCTCTACAGATGTTAATCAAGATGGTTTAGCCATTGAATCTGTTGTAGATGTGATTGGCAATCTTGATGCTGCTGGCACCATTTATTCCAACATCACCGGCTTGGTCTCACATACGACCCAGCCACTGCTGTTTGCTTCATCACAACAAACGGGTTCAACAACAACGAACCTACTGACACTGAGCATCACCAATGGTTCAGCAGGTATACTCGGTGCTGTGCAAGTTGATGGTGCAAACACCAGCCTACTAGGACTCGCAACTCACTACGATGGAACCCTCGGTGCAATTGATACCGCACAAGGACTAGGGAGTTACCGCACGATCAATATCGGCGTTCCCACAGTCTCACAAGTCATCGGCATCATCCGTGTCAACAATACCGATACTCTTATCTCTGGCATTGACTTTGTCGATATCGACGGCGATGGCGTGCTTGAACTGATTGCTTATGACGATTCACAATTCGATAATAATGGCAATGCAATTCGCCGCCTCATCGAAATCAACGCCAGCACCCCAACGCAATCAACCGTTGCAACGGATAGCAATGGTTTTGAATTCGGTCATATCTCACGCGATATCTCAGGGCTGTCTGCTCTTTCGTTTGACCCTAACACGATGGTCAACGGCGATGAATTCTTTGAACTGTATGCCTTTGCCAATGACACCCCGCTTTATAGTGCGATGGTTCAAGCAGTGATTGATACGACAGTCACTGCCTCCCCTGCTGCCACCTTGTATACCAATGTATTAGGTGATCTAGGCGGTCAGCATGAATTCGTGGATATCACGGTCGTCTCAGAAATTCAGTTAGATGATTCAATCATTGAGTATGCTTATGCGTTGATTGCCAATACGGATATGGATGGCAACCCGATTACAGGTTATCAACTTGCTCGATTTACAACAGACAATCCAACTGCTGTAACCACGATAGGCAGTCTTGTAGACCCCGATGGAATTGAATTAGAAAACGTCTTCGCTTTGGCGACCAATCCTGCAAATAATGGGGACGTGGTCTTTGTCGGTAACAAAGTGGGCACTGACGAAATCGAAGTCTTTACAATCGTTGCCAGCGACCTTGCGGGTGTTAACAACGTTGTGACTGCAAGCTCCCGTAAAGGACTTAAACGCAGCGATGGCACCTCCTTAGTCGCCTCCGCTGGCGCGTTCACCGCACTGGCATTTATGGCAGGTAGTTCACGACTCTTTGGTGTCTATTCAGACGAATCCACCGATCTGCGAACCGACAGCTTACACAGCATCAGTCTTGTCAGTGGTAACATCATTGACTTTGGTCAAGTCACCATTGGCACAGAAGGTCACACCACCCACATCATTGCAATGGAATCACGCGTTAATGCCAACGGCACTGCCAGCCTCATTGCAATCGACATATCACTTGAAGCAGAGGACCCCGCAGGGACTCGCCGTCTAATTGAACTCCAACTTGATTCTGATAGCACCGTGGGATCGATCCATGCCATGGACTTTGATTCCAATGGCAACCTGTTTGTCATCACACAAGATTATGATGGTGACATCAATACGGATGCCAGCGGTATCGACTCCGATCAAACGGCAGTGCTAGACGGTGTTACGATTAATATTCCCAGCACAACCGATGTTGCATTGGTTGGAATCGATAAAGATTCAGGTAAGTTTATTGCTCCTGAAAATGCCAATTTCTCAACCAGTGATGTCCGTCCAATTCTAAATTCACAGGGCAATGAATTCACCGGTGATTTCCGAGGCATGGCCTTCCAATCTGATGGCATACTTTATGCCACTTACAATGTCGGACCCGACGCTGCAACAGGCGATCTCACCGACGGAACACAACTGTACCGTATCTCGACCACGAATTCCGGCTCGGTTGGTGCAACCTTAATTGGCGATATCGATCTCGGTGGAACGACTGATGTTCAGTCCTTGGCCTTTGCACTTAATGCAGATGGCGATGAAATTCTCGTCGGTGTTGATATGCAAGCAGGTTCAGATAAAGCACAACTGGTTGAAATTAACCACGATACCGCAGTGGCCATCGCGATGAACAATCAAGGTGATGCCTCAGCCGTCAAAGGCTTAGGTAGCTATGCTGAAGGTTCAGCACGCCCGTTATTGTTTGCCAGTAATGGTAACAATGTCATTCGCGGTTCTGCCGTTTCATTGTCAGTCGATGATGCGACAGGCGACTCGGATGTGTTGAGTCTCAACGGCGCTGAATTTAGTCCGATTGATGGCCTACTTTACATTGTCGCTCATGAAACGACTGAAACAGGTGAACGAGACTTCTTCTATACCATCGACACCGAAGCTGGAAACGCTTCTGCGATTCAAAATAGCCTCTCGCGTTTGAATGTCAGCTTGGCAAACACGCCTGAAGGCGAAACCATTGAATCTATTGCATTCGATCAAAATGGCAGCAGTGACACCCTATTCGCTTATCGGGTTAATAGTGATAGTGAAGGCGAGCTGGTTTCCTTTAGTCCAATTCGTTCTGATTTTACGCAAGATTCATTAAGTCTTAACCGTACGGTGACGGTTGAATATTTAGGTGATAATTTAAACACGATTAGTGGGCTAAGCTTTGTGGATGAAGATCCTAATGCGACAGATAGCACACTCTATGCCATTGAAAACAATGGTGCGGACAGTCGTCTGATGACACTTGATATCGCAACGGGTGTGATCAATGTTGTAGGCCCACTATCAGACCCTGATGATATCAATGACCAAGGTCATCCCATTCGTGGTGAATCACTTGGCGGTCTGACATACAACCCGCTACTCGTCAATCCATTCACAGGTGAACTTGGCGTTCTTTTGGCGACTGATACGGTGACGGATGAACTGGTTTATATTGATTCACGTGACCGTCCGCCAACATCCTCCTTGTTCCAAATCTATGTGGCACAAGCGAGTGAAAACTCGAGCATCATCATCGCGCCTGTGGCTGATTTTGATCCCGCAGCAGTGGGTGATGAGAGAATTCGTCCCATGTTGCCCTTCGAAGGCAGTATTGGCAGTCTACTTGTCCGTCCCACTAACGGGACTCAAGACATCACCATTTCAGCAGCCGATGGAACGGGCTCTGTTTATATTGGTGTCCGTACTGAAAGTTATGCGGACGATCTGAAAGTTCAAGCTGCATTTATGCCTATCACAGAAGGTAGCTTACTACAGTCCTTAGGCGTGCGCCCGGTGGGTGTTGATGACTTGCCAGATGATCTTCAAAACAACGTCTCAGCTGGTATTTTCGTCGCACAAAACTTGCTGGTCGTCCCAGACCTTAACGGCACTGGGGGCAATACTGCCAGCATTAGTTTCCGCAATGAACTCATTGGTAAGAATATTGATAAA